>NZ_DASVYD010000040.1:0-2283 GCF_036392335.1 Vitreimonas sp. | reverse complement strand
ATCGGCGAGGATTTGGCCGCGATCCTGTACACCTCTGGGTCAACGGGCCGGCCCAAAGGCGTCATGCTCAGTCATCGCAATCTGTTGGCGGGAACGCGGATTGTACGCACTTATCTGGGCATTGGCCCGAGCGATCGCATTCTATCGATTTTGCCGTTCAGTTTCGATTACGGCTTGAATCAGCTGCTGACGGTCGTCGAGCAAGGCGCGTTGCTGGTGTTGGCGAGTTTCCGGTTTGGCGACGAACTCGTGCGCAAACTCGCCGAACATGAGATCACGGGACTCGCAGGCGTGCCGACGATGTGGTCGATCTTGACCCGCGCGGCGCCAAGCCTTTCGCGCAGGCCATTGCCGCATCTTCGTTATATCACCAATTCCGGCGGCGCTGTGCCGTCGGCGACGGTGGCGAAATTGCAGGAATTGCTGCCGTCCACATCGATCTTCTTGATGTACGGATTGACTGAAGCGTTTCGCTCGACGTTCTTGCCGCCCGACCAGGTCTCAGTGCGGCCGACCTCGATCGGGAAAGCCATACCTGAGTGCGAAGTGTTTCCGCTCACTGCCGATGGAAGGCGGGCAAAGCCGGGCGAGCCGGGTATTTTGGTGCATCGCGGCCCAACCGTGTCGCTGGGCTATTGGAACCGGCCCGAAGACACCGCCCAGGTCTTGCGGCGAAATCCCTTTAACGACGCCGTGACCGGCGGGGACATTGTCTGCTGGTCCGGTGACCTCGTGATGGAGGACGACGAAGGCTATCTGTATTTCGTCGCCCGAGAAGACGGCATGATCAAATCCGCGGGCTTCCGGATTTCGCCGACGGAAGTCGAAGAAGTATTGATGGCGACCGGCGCATTCCGTCAGGTCGCGGTGATTGGCCTCAAGGACGAGTGGGTTGGTCAGAAGGTGCACGCGATCGCTGTTCCGCTTGAGCCTGAAATCGATCTCAAGGCCGTGCTCGCGGAATCAGCCAAGAATCTGCCGACGCACATGATGCCCGCCCGCATCGAACTGGTCGAAGCACTGCCGACAACACCGAACGGCAAGGTGGACTATCAAAGCTTGAAGCGTGAGCGCGGGCAATGAACGGGCACGCGTCGGCGCTTGCGGCGGATCTGCTGGCCCGCAATTTCGCCAGTACGGACGAACTCGTCATCGGCGGCGTGCCGGTCTCGGACCTTGTGCGCGCGTATGGCTCTCCGCTCTACGTCTATGACGCTGCGCTCGCCCGCCGGAGCTACCGCGCGCTATCGGCGGCTGTCCGGGGTTTTGCGGATGTCTTCTACTCGGTGAAGGCCAATCCGCGTCCAGACGTGGCGCGCATCTTTGTCGAAGAGGGCGCTGGCCTCGAAGTCGCGTCGGAGCGCGAATTGCAGGTCGCGCTGAAGGCTGGGGCGCACACTTCGCGCATTCTGTTTGCAGGACCGGGCAAGAGTGAGGCCGAGTTGGCGTTCGCCGTGCGCAGCCGCATCGGCGAAATTCACGTCGAGAGTTATGAAGAGATTGCAGCGCTAGGACGGATCGCGCACAACGAAGGCGAGCGCGTGCGCGTTGGCGTACGCGTCAACCCGGTGGCGGCGGCGCAGGGCGGGGCCATGCGCATGGGCGGCAAGCCGGCGGCATTCGGCTTCGACGAAGAAATCCTCGCCGACGTGGTCGCCGCCATCGCGCGCGAGCCCATGCTCGAACTGGTCGGAATCCATCTCTTCGCCGGCACGCAGATTCTCGACGCCGACACGCTTCTGCTGCAATGGGGCCATGGGCTCGATCTGGCGGCGCGTCTGGCCGACATGATCGGGCGGCCGCTGCACACCATCGATCTCGGCGGCGGATTGGGCATTCCTTATCATGGCGCTGACCGCGCCCTTGATCTGGCGAAAATCGCCCAAGGAGCTTCCGCGCTGGCGGCGCGCAAGGCTACGCATGCGCTGTTGCGTGACGCCCGCGTGGTGCTGGAGCCCGGACGCTTCCTTATGGGCGAGGCTGGCATCTACCTGATGTCGGTGCGCGCGGTGAAGCGTTCCCGCGGCGCGCGCTTCATCATCGCCGATGGCGGCATGCACCATCATCTGGCGGCGTCCGGCAATCTGGGCCAGGTGATGAAGCGCGACTATCCGATCGTGGCGGCGACGAAGCTGCGCGCGCCGGCAGAGGATGTTGCGGCGCTGGTGGGGCCTTTGTGCACGCCGCTGGATACGCTGGCGCGTCAGACCGCGTTTCCGGAGCTTGTCGTCGGCGATCTCATCGCGGTGCTGCAATCAGGCGCTTACGGACTGACCGCTAGCC
>NZ_DASVYD010000039.1:0-17032 GCF_036392335.1 Vitreimonas sp. | reverse complement strand
GATCTTTATTCTGTGCTGGATCGGTTACGAGCCGTTGCGCCGCGCTTTGGCCAAGAGACGAGGCGGTAGCATCAATATTGATATGTACCCGGTGCGCGAGGCGTGGATGCGCCAATTCCTCGCCCGCGACAATCGAATCATGGACGTGAACCTGCTTGGGCATTTGCTCAATTCCGCGTCGTTCTTCGCCTCCACCAATCTGCTTGTCATCGCCGCCGCAGCCGGCGTGCTGTTTGGCGGCGAAGCGATGCGCTCGAATTTGCAGGATCTGGAATTCGCGTCGCCGGCTTCGGATTGGCTGATTGAGCTCAAGGTCGGCGTGGTGATCATCACGCTCTCACGCGGCCTGCTCGATTTCGTCTGGGCTATTCGCCAGCTAAATTACGCCATGGCGCTCTTGGGCGCCGCGCCCGAAGCGGGTGAAAAGGAAAAACACGCAGCCTTCGTCGCCGCCGCGAGCGATGTGCTGCACCCGTCCTTCGCCGCCTTCAACACCGGCGTGCGCGCCTATTATTTCGCGCTCGCCGCGGCGGCGTGGCTGATTAGCCCGTGGGCGATGGTGCTTGGCGTGGCGGCGACCGTCGCCATTCTGCTGCGCCGGCAAATGCACAGCCAAGCCGCGCGCGGCATCCGCGCGGCGCGCGATCTGTGCGTGAAAGACTAGCCGCGCCCGGTCGAGCCGAAGCCGCCGGCGCCGCGCGCGGTTTCCGACAGCGTCTCGACCACGTCCCAGACCCCTTGCGTCACCGGTGCGATCACCATCTGCGCGATGCGCTCGCCGCGTTTGATCGTGAACGGCTCTTGGCCGAGATTGATCAGGATGACTTTCACTTCGCCGCGATAATCGGCGTCGATCGTGCCGGGCGTGTTGAGGCAGGTGAGACCGTGCTTCAGCGCGAGCCCCGAGCGCGGCCGCACTTGCGCCTCGTAGCCAGCCGGCAGCGCAATCGTGAGCCCTGTCGGCGCCAGCACGCGTTCGCCGGGCGCCACCACAAGCGGCGCATCCTCGGGAACCGCGGCGCGCAAATCCATGCCGGCTGAAAGCGCCGTCTCATACGCCGGCAGCTGCAAGCCTTCAAAATGCGCCAGCGGCGCAACCTGGATTTGGATTGTGGTGCTCATATCCACCCCATGCGCGGATTCGCCCGCGCTGGGGAGGCTAGGCGATCTTACCGCTTGCCGCTCTGGCGGGCCTTGCGCGCGGCGTATTTGAGGTCGCGGCGGGCCTTTTGTTCGAAGGCCAGGATTTCAGCGGCCTCGATGTCAGCCAAACGCTTGCGCTCGGCTTCCTCGGCGGCGAGGCGGGCGGCTTCGGCTTCGGCGCGCTCCTTTTCCTCGGCGGCGAGCTTGCGCTCGAGCTTTTCCATTTCGACGCGCTCACGGCGCTTCTGCTCGGCGGCGATGCGCTTTTCTTCGCGGGCCTTAGCCTCGGCGGCGCGCTGCGCGGCGATGGCTGGGTCGATCTGCGGCTTGGTCTTGAATTTTTCCAGCATCGCCTTTTTGGCGGCGAGGGCGGCGTCACGGCGTTCGTTGTGGTTTGGGATGCTCATCGACAGTCCTGTAGCCCGCGCGTGCGCACGCGGCGCTAGAATCGGCAGGGTTGAGATTGGAGACGCTTACATAGCGTCCAGAGCGCTGGGCTCAAGCCCTTACGTTCACTTCCGGCCAGGACTTTTCGCGCTGAGGGCTGCGGCAATTTCTACCGCCAACTTACGCGCCACTACGTCTTTCGGCATACGCGCCCAGGTTTCCGAGCGGTCTTTGCTGATGAGCATGACCGTATTGTCATCACCGCCCATCACATCGCCGGAGACGTCGTTGGCGATTATCCAGTCGCAGCCCTTCTTGGCGATCTTGGCGCGGGCGTGGGCTTCGACGTCGTTGGTCTCGGCGGCGAAGCCGATCACCAGCTTTGGGCGCTTCTTGCCGGGCTTCGAGAGCGTGGCGAGAATGTCGGGGTTCTCGACCAGGGCGATGCCGGGAATGCCGGCTTTGTCTTTCTTGATCTTCTCGTCTGAGATCGCGTCCGGGCGCCAATCAGCGACGGCGGCGACCATCACGGCGACATCCAGCGGCAACGCTGCTTGACTCGCGTCCAACATTTCGCGCGCGCTTTCGACGCTGACGCGCGTTACGCCGCGCGGTGCGCTGAGCGCTGTCGGGCCGGAGACGAGAGTCACCTCGGCGCCAAGTTCGGCGAGGGCGGCGGCAATCGCATAGCCTTGCTTGCCGCTGGAGCGGTTGGAGAGGAAGCGCACTGGATCGATCGCCTCGATCGTCGGGCCCGCCGTCACTAGGGCGCGCTTGCCTTTGAGCGGGCCGTCTTGGAGGAGGGCGAGTGCCGCGTCGCGGATTTGCTCCGGCTCGGCCATGCGGCCAAGGCCGCGTTCGCCGCGCTCAGCCATCTCGCCTTCGTTGGGGCCGACGAATTTGCAATTGTCGGCTTGCAGCTGCGCGAAATTGCGTTGCGTCGCCGCGTTCGCCCACATGTACGGATTCATCGCCGGCGCCATCAGCACCGGCTTGTCGGTGGCGAGCAGCACGGCGGAGGCGAGATCATTCGCCAAACCGTTGGCGGCCTTGGCCATCAAATCCGCCGTCGCGGGCGCGACGATGATGAGATCGGTTTCGCGCGCCAGTCGGATGTGGCCGACGTCGAATTCTCGGGCTTGATCGAACAGGTCGGTGAACACAGGTTCGCCGACCAGTGCGCCAGCGGCCAGCGGCGTCACGAATTTCTGCGCCGCGTCCGTCATCACCACGCGCACCGCAACGCCCGCCTCCTTCAGGCGACGGATCAGTTCGAGGCTTTTGTAGGCGGCGATACCGCCGCCGATGATGAGAAGGACGCGCTTACTCATGGCTGCGCCTCCGGCGTCGCCGTTTCTGCTTCGGTGTCCGCAGCGCCTGTCGTCTCTTGCGCTTCTTCCACGGCAGGCGGGATGGGCGCGGTGGCGACCGGCGGCGCAACCGGCTGTTCAATACGCGCCGGCTCTGGCGTCGGTTGCACCACTTCACGCTCTACGCTGCGCGGTCCGAACACGAACATGATCAGCGCGCCGCCGACGAGGCCCAGCCAGAAGGCCGGCATTTGATACCATTTGCGCTCTTCGCGCGGCGCTTCGGTGCTGACTTTGCGCGCGGCGGCTTCGAGCGCGATCAAAGTGTGCGGCAGGCGGCGCAGCGCGCCAAGCCCATGGCCCACTTCATCGATCGCCCGCTTGGCGATCGCTTCGGCGCCCAATTCGCGTTCGACCCAGCGCTCCACGATCGGGCGTGCGGCCGTCCACATATCGTGTTTGGGGTCGAGCCCGCGCGCGACGCCTTCGACCTGCACCATGGTCTTTTGCAACAGCACCAATTCCGGCCGCAAATGCATGCCGAACATATGCGTAACGTCGAACAGTTGCAGCAGCAGGCGGCTCATCGAAATCGAATCCGCCGTCTTGCCGAAGATCGGCTCGCCGATCGCGCGTAAAGCCTGGGCGAATTCCTCGACCGTGAATTTCTCCGGCACGTAGCCGGCTTCCTGGTGCACTTCGGCCACGCGGCGATAATCGCGGCGCAAGAAGCCGTAGAGGATTTCGGCGAGGTAGCGGCGCTCCTTGTGGCCGATGCGGCCCATGATGCCGAAATCGACGATCCAGAGCTTACCGTCCTTGCCGTACATGAGGTTGCCCTCGTGCATGTCGGCGTGGAAGAAGCCGTAATCGAGCGCGGCGGCCAGGAAGCCGCGTGTAATCTTGATGGCGAGTTCGCTGCGGTCGGCGCCGGCTTTATCCAGCGCGCGCGAATCCGTCAGCGGCACGCCGTCGATCCAATCGAGCGTCATCACCCGCTTGGACGAGCGCGACCAATCAATCTCCGGCACGGAGAGATAGCCGTCCTTCTCCGCCACTTCTCGGAATTCCGCGGCGGCGCCGGCTTCAAGACGCAAATCCAATTCGCGCTCGGTCGCGGCCTTCACGGTGTCGATGAATTGCACCGGCTCAAGCCGACGCGAGCGCGGCGAGAAGAATTCGATCGCTTGCGCCAGGAAGCGCAGCGCGGCCATTTCCTTGGCCATCTTCTTTTCGATGCGCGGGCGCATCACCTTGATCGCGACGACGCCTTGGCGCGGTACGATGGCTTGGTGCACTTGGGCGATCGAGGCGGCGGCCATCGCCTCGGAAATGCCGGCGAACAATTCCTCGGTGCCGCCGAGTTCCGCGTTGATGGTGTCGAGCGCGACGGTGCGTGCGAAGGGCGGCAGGCGATCCTTTAGCCGACCGAGTTCCTGAGCCACGGTGACGCCGATCATGTCCGGCCGTGTCGCCAAGAATTGGCCGACCTTCACATAGGCCGGGCCGAGACGCTCCAGCGCCTTGGCCAATCGTTCGCCGACGCTGCGACCGCGCTTGCGCTTGGCGATGAGGCTCAGCACCGTGTGCGTCGCCTGCAGCGACGTCGGGTAGCGGTCGTAATATTCCGACGGCAACAGCACATCGAACCGCGCCAGCGTCCAAGCTACGCGGATCAAGCGCCAGGAATGTCCAAACCAGGAAAACACTAAACCGACCAACCCCAATGCAGCGCGCAAACGCCGCCGGCCATGTTCCGGTAGGCCGTGCGTGCGAAGCCCGCCTCACGGATCATATTGAGAAATGTTTCCTGATCCGGAAACCGACGGATGGATTCGACCAAATATCTGTAGGAATCCGCGTCGTTCGCGAGCAATTTCCCCAGCGCCGGGATCGCGTTAAAAGAATAGAAATCATAAACCGGCTCGAGCCCGCCGATAGCGAGGCGCGAGAATTCCAGACAGAAGAACCGCCCGCCAGGCTTTAACACCCGTTTAGCTTCGCGCAGCACGGCGGGAACATCGGTGCAATTCCGGATGCCGAAGCTGATGATGTAGGCGTCGGCCACGTGATCATCGACGGGCAGATTTTCTGCGTCGCCCTCGTGCCAGAAAAGGCCATCCTCGCCGCGCGCACGGCCGGCCTCGAGCATCTCAGTGTTGATGTCGATGACGTGGATTTCCGGCGGCTCAAGCCCACGCCGTTTGGCTGCGTTGTCGCCCAGTTTCTTGAGCCGGCGCGCGATGTCGCCCGTACCGCCGGCGACATCGAGAATGAGTTCGCCCGGCTGCGGGTTGAGCTTGGCGGCGGCGGCGTCCTTCCAGACCCGGTGCAAACCGCCGCTCATGGCGTCGTTCATGAGGTCGTATTTGCTGGCGACCGAGGAGAAGACGGCGCGCACCTTGGAGGCCTTCTCGGCCTTGGGCACGTCCTGGAATCCGAATGAGGCGGTCTCGCCAGCGGGGGTGTCGGTCATGGCCCGGACCATAGCGGCGCGGGCGGGGCGGGGCTATATCGGAGCCTCATGCTTTCGCGTTTGATTTCCGCCAGATACCTAGACCTTTCGCCGCATGCCTGAGCTGCCCGAAGTCGAAACCGTGCGGCGCGGCTTGGCGCCGGCGCTGGTGGGGCGGCGGATCAAGCGCGCGCAGACGAAGCGCGCTGATCTGCGCTTTCCGTTTCCGGCGCGGTTCGCGGCGCGGCTCTCGGGCCGGCGCGTGGATGCGTTGGAGCGGCGCGCGAAATATCTGCTGGCGCACTTGGACGACGGCAATGTCTGGATCACGCATCTGGGCATGACGGGGCGCTGGTCGATCCTTGGCGCGAAGCGTCAGCCGGGTGATTTCTATTACGCCGAGCCGACAAATCCCACGCACACGCATGTGGTGCTGGAGATGGAAGAGGGCGCGCGCTTGGAGTTCAACGATCCGCGCCGCTTCGGCTACATGGATTTGATCGCCGAGAGCGAACTCGAGGCGCATCCTTTCTTTAAAGCGATGGGGCCAGAGCCGCTCGGCAATCATTTTCATATGCCGTATTTCAAGAAGGCTTTGGCCGGTAAGAAGACCAGCATCAAAGCGGCGTTGCTCGATCAACGTGTCGTCGCCGGCCTTGGCAATATCTATGTTGTTGAAGCTTTGCACCGCGCCGGCATTGCGCCGACGAAGGAAGCGGGGCGCATTGCGGCGCAGCGTTTGGAAAAGCTCTATCACGCTATCCGCGCCGTCCTCGAAGAAGCGATCGAGGCGGGCGGCTCGACGCTCAGTGACTACGCGCAAGTCGATGGCGCGCAGGGCGGCTTTCAGCATCGCTTTCGGGTGTATGACCAGGAAGGCGAAGCTTGCGCGACGCCGAATTGCAACGGCGTGATCGTGCGCGCAACGCATGGCGGGCGCTCCAGCTTCTGGTGTCCGAAATGTCAGCGTTAAGCGCTCGGCAATTTCGAACCGTGTTATTCTCCACGTGTGAGTCGTTTCGCTTTCATCGCTCTCGCTCTTTTCGCGACACCCGCGCACGCGGAATATTTTGACGCAATTGAGGATTTGCCGGTCGCGCCCGGTCTCGATGAAAGCGCGCCAGGCTTCAGCTTCGACGGCGCCGCGGGCCGCATCATTGGCGCGAGCGCCAGCGGCGAGGCGCCGCCGGCGACGATCCGCACCTTCTACACACAAACCTTACCCGCGCTCGGCTGGGCGCAAAGTCCCGGTGTCAGCGAGCAGGGCGATCTGATTTTCCTGCGCGGGCGCGAGCGTTTGGCGCTCACCATCGCGCCGCAACCGACGGGCTCGGCGCTGCGCGTGCGTCTGTTCATGCGGCCCTCGTCGCTCGCCGATTGATTTTCGCACGCGCGCGGCGCAATCAAGCGCCATGACTTACGAGAACATTCTGGTCGAAACCGATGCCGGCGTCGGCATCATTCGTCTCAATCGCCCGAAAGCGCTAAATGCGTTGAATGACGCGCTGATCGCTGAGCTGAGCGCGGCGCTCGATACGTTCGAAGCGGACGCGGCGATCGGCTGCATCATCATCACCGGCTCGGAGAAGGCATTCGCCGCCGGCGCCGACATCAAGCAAATGGCCGAAGGCCAATTCAGCGATTTCTATAAGCGCGATCCGTTCGCCAATCTGGAGCGCGTGCCGCGCACCCGTAAGCCCCTGATCGCGGCGGTTGCCGGGTATGCGCTGGGCGGGGGCTGCGAACTCGCCATGATGTGCGACTTCATCATCGCCGCCGACACCGCCAAATTCGGCCAGCCTGAGATCACTTTGGGGGTGATGCCCGCTTGGGGCGGCTCGCAGCGCCTGACCAAGAGTGTTGGCAAAGCCAAGGCCATGGATCTGTGCCTCACCGGGCGGATGATGGACGCCGCAGAAGCCGAGCGCGCCGGCCTCGTCGCCCGCATCGTGCCCGCCGACAAGCTGATGGAAGAGACCCTCGCCGCGGCCAAGAAAATCGCGAGCTTTGGCCAGCTCTCGACCATCGCCAACAAGGAAGCGGTTAACGCCGCCTTTGAGACGCCCTTGAACGAAGGTCTGCGGCTCGAACGGCGCTTGTTTTATAGCCTTTTTGCCACCGAGGATCAGAAGGAGGGCATGGCCGCCTTTATCGCAAAGCGGCCGCCCGAATTTAAACACCGCTGAGCATTTGACGCCGGCTTTGCCGCCGGCTATAGCCCCGCGCTTCCGTTACCGAAATCAAGTCAAGTCTGGACCATTTTCACATGGCGAACACGAAGTCCGCAAAGAAAGCCAACCGCGTCATTGGTCGCCGCACTGCGGTGAACAAGTCGCGTCGCTCTCGCGTGCGTTCGACGTGGCGTGGTGTGGAAGAAGCGCTGGCCGCTGGCGACGCCAAGGCTGCGGCGGCCGCGTTGAAGCAGGCCGAGTCTGAGACCATGCGCGCGGTGACAAAGGGCGTTCTGCACAAGAACACGGCGAGCCGTAAGGTGTCGCGCTTGGCCAAGCGCATTGGTGCGCTTTCGGCGTCCAAGTAAGACTGCAAAAGTTTCCCGTTTGGCGTGCATTTTCGTCGCCAAGGGCTTGCGAATCCTCACGTTTCAGTTTTGCAATAACGCCATGTCGGTATGGTGAAGGATGCTCCGTGTTCGGAGCATTCGAACATATCGAATACGCGATTTTTCCTTTACAAATCAAAGCAATAAACCGAGCTGTGGATATTGCGAAGAAGTAAAGATCGTTAGCCGTTTGGCCTATTGATTTCCCTTTTCGGCTGGCGCATCGTTTCGCTTGTCCGGCGAGCGCACTCGCTGTTCGACGCTTCATGACACCGATGCCGAGGCATCGGGCCGAAAGGGTCATTCGGCTCGAACAGGAGACGTGTGCCTGCCGTACGGGGCTGAAAATTAACCAAGATTCTTGCGGGGGTTGGCATGGATCAGGTGGAAGAAGCGGCTCGTCGCGATGCGACGGGCCTGACGGCGGCGCAGGCCTATGAGCGCGTACGCCGGGAGCTGAATGTGGAGCTCGGGGCGGACATCTACCGCTCCTACGTCAATGATCTGGCGTTGGTGGCTGATTGGGACGGGACGCTCCTGTTCCGCACCAATTCACAGATGGCGAAGGAGCGTTTGCGCCAGCAGATCCAGCCGCGGCTGGAAGCGCGTCTGCGCTCGTACCTGCCTGAGCTGGGTCCGATCAGCATTCTCCTAGAACACGAAATTCCCGTGGACGTCCGCGATCTGGCCGACGCCCGCATTGGCGGCGATGCGCGCCCGGCCACGGCGACCGCTGCTCCGGCGCCGCGTCAGAACCCGCAATCGTTTAGCTTTGGCACGTTCTGCGTCGGCGCCTCGAACCAGCACGCCTTCACCGTCGCGCAAATGATTGCGCAGCGCGTCGGCGTCAGTTTCCCGGTATGGCTGGTCCATTCTCCACCAGGCTGCGGTAAGACGCATCTGCTCACGGCCATTGCGCAAGACGCGATGGAGCAGGGGCGCAACGTGCTGATGATGACGGGCCAGGAATTCCTGGAGACGTTCCAATCGGCGCTGCACAAGAAGCGCGACTCTTCGTCCTTCAAGGAAATGGTGCGCGCGCCGGATCTGCTGATCATCGACGACTTCCACCGCATCTGCGGTAAACGCGCGACGCAAGAAGAAGCGTTCGACACCTTCCACGATCTCACCCGCCGCGGCGGCCAAGTCGTGCTCGCCGCCAATCACGGTGCGGAAGGCCTTGAAGGTCTGGACGATACGCTGCGCGCGAAATTGAAGGGCGCCGCTTCGTCTGAGATCAGCGAGCCAGATACGGCGCTGCGCCGTCGCATTCTGGATATGCGCGTTGCGCATCACGCGCGCTCAAATCCGGGATTCAGTGTGGCGCCAGAAGCGCTCGACATGATCGCAGATCGCATGCATGTCACCGGCCGCGAGCTGGACGGGGCCGTGTGCCAACTCCTTATCGAATCCAAAATCTCTGGAGGGACAACAGTGACGCTAGAAGCCGCCGCGAACGCTCTGCAAAGCAAATTGTCCGACGCTGCGGAGCGCCGCATCACGGTACAGCTCGTGCAGAAGGTCGTGGCTCGCCACTACAATATGAGCGTTCAGCAATTGTTGGAGCGCACCCGTCGTCACTCGATCGCGCGTCCGCGTCAGATCGCCATGTTCCTGGCCTGCCGCATGACGCACGCGTCGCTGCCCGATATCGGCCAGCGTTTCGGCGGCTTCGACCACACAACAATCATGTACGCCCGCGACCGTATTGCCCAATTGGTCGAGCAAGATCCGGCGACCAAGGCAGAGATCGAGAACTTGGCGCGCGCCATCCGCCGCGAGCCCTGACTCTGGCGCATCTTGGGGCGCCTGAAGCCGAACGATCGCAAAGTCTTGTAATTTTGGCTTTAGCATCGCGCGGCTTCTGCTAGTTTCTCACCCCCTGCGGGCGGCGACTCAGGCCGCGCGCGGGGGGTGTTCGTATCAGGCCCCCGCATAATGAGGGGGCGGCGGGACGGGAAGAAACTATGCGGCTCACGATCGAGCGCTCGGCGCTCCTGAAAGCGCTCAATCACGTGCAAAGCGTCGTCGAACGCCGGAACACGATCCCGATTCTATCCAACGTGCTTTTGTCGGCTCAGGGCGATAGCCTGAAGCTCACGGCGACCGACCTCGACATCGAGATTTCGGAATCGGCGCACGCCGAAGTCGAACGCGGCGGCCAGACCACGGCCCCGGCGAATTATCTCTACGATTTCGTGCGCAAGCTGCCGGATGGTTCGGCCGTCAAGTTGGACGCCTCGACCGATGATCCGCGCTTGTTCCTGTCCGCCGGCAAGTCGCGCCTTCATTTGCCGATCCTGCCGGCTGGCGACTTCCCCTCGATGCCGTCCGACGGTTTCGACACGCGTTTTGAAATCGAGCCGACTGAACTCGCGCGCCTGATCGACAAGACGCGCTTCGCCATTTCCACCGAAGAGACGCGCTATTATCTGAACGGCATCTTCTTCCACACCGTCGAAGCCGATGGCGCGAAGCTGCGCGCCGTGGCGACCGATGGCCATCGCCTTGCGCTCGCCGATGCGACAGCGCCCAAGGGCGCGACGGGCATGCCGGGCGTGATTGTCCCGCGTAAGACGATCAACGAATTGAAGCGCCTGCTGGACGACGCGTCCGACATGGTCGAGATCGCCGTCTCGCCGCAGAAAATCCGCTTCGCGCTGGGCGACGCGGTGCTCACTTCGAAGCTGATCGACGGCTCGTTCCCGGAATACGCGCGCGTCATTCCGAAAAACAATTCCAAGAAGCTGAAGATCGACAATAAGTCGTTCGCGGAAGCCGTCGATCGTGTCGCCACAGTGTCGGCCGAGCGCTCGCGCTCTGTGCGCCTCGCGCTCGAGAAGGACAAAGTTACGCTCACCGTGAACAATCCCGACGCTGGCGTCGCCACCGAAGATTTGCCGGCAGAATATGAATCTGACGCGATGGAGATCGGTTTCAACGCCAAATATTTGCTCGACGTCGCTGGTCAGATCGAAGGCGGCTCGGCCGTGTTCGAGCTTGCCGATTCCGGCTCGCCAACGCTGGTGCGCGATGAAGCGGATGATCAAGCGCTCTACGTGTTGATGCCGCTGAGGGTGTGATGCATTCCTCCCCCGCATGCGGGGGAGGTGGCGAGCGCAGCGAACCGGAGGGGGTAAGCCCGGTCGCCGTCGCGCCGTCCCCCCTCAGTCACGCTTTGCGTGACAGCTCCTACCCACGCGGAGGAGCAATTTGAGCTACAATCTCTTTGTTTCGCGACTCACGCTCACGAATTTCCGTAATCACGCCGCGCTCGATCTTGAGCTCGACGGCAGACCTGTTTGCCTGTTTGGCCCCAATGGCGCGGGCAAGACCAACATCCTTGAAGCGCTTACGATGCTCGCGCCTGGTCGGGGCTTGCGCGGCGCGTCGCTGACCGAAGTCGCGCGTGCCGGCGATGATGTCCGTGCGCAGCCCTGGGCCGTCTCCGCCCGTATCGTGCATGATGGCGAAGAGACCGTGGTGGGCGCCGGCGCGGAGCGCACGCCCGAAGGGGGCGTGAAACGGGTCGCGCGGCGGGACGGCCAGCCTGCAACCGCCGCTGAACTGGCCGAAGCCGCGCGCATGACCTGGCTGACGCCGGCGATGGATCGGCTGTGGTCGGGTCCCGCCGGCGATCGACGCAAATTCTTTGACCGGCTCACGCTGGCGCGCGCCTCCGAGCACGGGCATAGCGCCGCCGCCTACGAGCGCGCCATGCGTGAGCGTCAGCGTCTCCTGAGCGAGCGTGTCTTTGACGATGCATGGCTCGGAGGCCTCGAGCGTGAGATGTCCGCGCACGGCGCCGCGATCGCGGCCGCGCGGGTGGAGACGCTGCATCGCCTGCAAAGCGCGATAGACACGCGTCCAGATGGCGCTTTCCCGAAAGCGCTGCTGGCACTTGAAGGCCTACTCGAGGCGCGCTTCGAAAACGGCGCGGCGAGCGCTGATGTTGAAGAGGATTTTGCCGAATTGCTGCGCGATGTCCGTGGACGTGACGCTGGGGCCGGGCGCGCGCTGGATGGTCCGCATCGCTCCGATTTGCTCGCGCGGCACGCCGCCAAGGACATGCCGGCGGACCAGTGCTCGACCGGAGAACAGAAGGCCTTGCTGGTCGGGTTGACACTTGCCCAGGCGCGCGCGCTGGCCGGTGATCCTGGCGCCGGTCCGTCGCTGATCCTGATCGATGAAGCGGCCGCGCACTTGGACGGTGTCCGCCGCGCGGCGCTTTTCGACGAATTACTCGCAAATGCGGGGCAAGCTTGGCTCACCGGAACGGACGAAAATCTGTTCGACGCGTTCGGTGACCGCGCGCAGCGATTTGAGGTCAAGGACGGAAAAGTGACGCCAACCTGACGCACGCGTCACGGTGACAAGGGCCCGTAAATTTGCTGACGTACACGGAAAGAGGAAACGCACATGGCCAACCCTGATTACGTCCGCGTCGAGAATCCTGATTACGTCTTCAATTACGATCCCAACGAGGATGCCTGGACGACGGATTTGTCGACCCTGGACATCAGCCGTCCCGAGCGTTTCCGTGACAACAATTTCTGGCCGTTCTTCGAGCGTCTGCGCAAGGAAGATCCGGTGCATTATTGTCCGGACAGCCAAAACGGACCGTATTGGTCGATCACCAAGTTCAACGACATCATGGCGGTCGATACAAACCACCAAGTGTTTTCCTCCGAGCCGTCGATCGTGCTGTTCGATCCGGAAGAGGATTTCGCGCTGCCGATGTTCATCGCGATGGACCCGCCCAAGCACGACGTGCAGCGCAAAACGGTCTCGCCGATCGTCGCGCCCAACCATCTGGCCCATCTTGAACCGGTGATCCGCGAACGCGCGGGCAAATTGTTGGATGAAGTGCCGCGCAACGAGGTGTTCAATTGGGTCGACAAGATTTCGATCGAACTCACGACTCAGATGCTGGCGACCTTGTTCGATTTTCCGTGGGAAGATCGTCGCAAGCTTACGCGCTGGTCTGACGTCGCGACGGCCGCGCCTGGCGGCGGCATTGTCGAAAGCGATGAGCAGCGCCGCGCCGAGCTGATGGAATGCTTGGCCTATTTCATGAACCTTTGGCAGGAACGCGCCAATGCGCCGCCGCGCAACGATCTGATCTCGATGCTCGCGCATGGCGAGAGCACAAAGAACATGCCGCAGATGGAATATCTCGGAAACCTGATCCTGCTGATCGTCGGCGGCAACGATACGACGCGCAATTCGATCTCGGGCAGCGTGTACGCGCTCAACAAATTCCCGGAGCAATATGCGAAGCTGAAGGCCAATCCGGCTTTGATCCCGAATCTCGTTTCGGAGACCATCCGCTGGCAAACGCCGCTCGCTTTCATGCGGCGGACTGCGCTGCAGGACATCGAGTTCGGCGGCAAATTGATCAAGAAGCACGACAAAGTCGTGATGTGGTACGTCTCGGGCAATCGCGACGAAGAAGTGATCGCCAACCCCAACGCGTTCGACATCGAACGCGAGAATGTGCGTCGTCACCTCTCGTTCGGTTTCGGCATTCACCGTTGCGTCGGCAATCGCCTGGGTGAAATGCAGCTGCGCATCGTCTGGGAAGAAATCCTGAAGCGCTTCGACCATATCGAGGTCGTGGATGAGCCCAAGCGCGTGTTCTCGTCCTTCGTGAAGGGCTACGAGAGCTTGCCGGTGCGCATCGCCGGCTAAGCGGAACATCGGCCCGGGCGGCTGCGTTGCCCGGCCAATGCCCAGTGTCAGTCATTCGGTGCAAGGACGCATTGACGGCGCGCGTAAAATCGCGCGTGGATCGGATATGCCCCCGCCGCACCCTGAGCCACTTAGCCTCAACGATGTCCTCGATGATATCGCGTACAAGGCTGACAACGACGATACGCCCGAGAAACTCACACTGGGCGAAGTGTTGGATTCCGTGGGGCGACGCACCTACGGGCCGATACTGCTTGTCATCGGGCTCATCGCCGTTTCCCCGCTCACCGCGTTGCCGGGCACGACATGGTTCGTGGCCGCGCTCACCTTGCTCGTGGCCGGTCAAATGGCGCTGGGCATGAAGCGCATCTGGTTGCCGCGCAAAGCCCGCGACATGGGCGTGCCGCGCGACAGCGTGAAGGGCGTGGTGGAGCAGGGCAGGCGCTTCGCGAATGGGATTGACGGGTTGCTGAAGCCGCGCCTGATCTTCCTCTCGCGGCCGCCGTTCGTGAATTTCGTAGCGCTGCTGGTGATCGGGGCAGCGCTGCTGACCTTTCCGCTCGGACTCATCCCGCTGGCGCCTCTCGCCCCCGGGATGGCGGTGGTGTTTTTCGGCCTCGGCATGACCGCGCGCGACGGGCTTTGGCTGTTGCTGGGCGCGCTTGCTGTCGGGGGCGCGATGTGGCTGGCTTTGCCACTGATTTTCTGAGCCTTTTGGCCGGCGAATTCGGCGCCAAAAATCGAGACTTTCGGGCCCGAAATCCCTATATTCGAGCATGTTTTCCAGCTCGATTCGAAACGTATGACCGCTCCGCAAAACGCACCGGTGAGCGCGCCTGAATATGGCGCGGATTCCATCAAAGTTCTCAAGGGCTTAGACGCGGTAAGAAAGCGCCCTGGGATGTATATCGGCGACACGGACGATGGGTCCGGGTTGCACCACATGATCTACGAGGTCGTCGACAATGCGATCGACGAGGCGCTGGCGGGGCACGCGACCCGGGTCGAAGTGATTTTGCATCCGGATGGCAGCGCTGAGATCACTGACAACGGGCGCGGCATTCCCACCGACATCCACCAGGAAGAGGGCGTGTCGGCGGCGGAGGTCATCATGACCCAGCTGCACGCCGGCGGGAAGTTCGACCAAAACAGCTACAAGGTCTCCGGCGGCCTGCACGGCGTCGGCGTCAGCGTCGTCAACGCGCTCAGCGAATGGCTCGACCTACGCATCTGGCGCAACGGCAAAGAGCATTACATGCGCTTCCGCATGGGCGACGCCGAGGCGCCGCTCGCCGAAGTGGGCCCAGCCCCGCTCGAAGACGGCAAGCCCAAGCGCGGCACTGCGGTGCGCTTCCTGGCCAGCCCCGCGACCTTCACGATGGTCGAATACGACCGCAAGACGATCGAGCATCGGCTGCGCGAACTCGCCTTCCTGAACTCCGGTGTGCGCATCGTCTTCAAGGATCTGCGCGGTCCCGAACCGTTCGAGGAAACGCTCTTCTACGAAGGCGGCGTCAAGGCTTATGTCGCCCACCTCGATCGCAGCCGCACCGCGCTCATCCCCGACACGATCTACGTCGTCGGCGAAAAGGACGGCATCAGCGTCGAAGCCGCGCTGCAATGGAATGACGGCTATCACGAGAACACGCTGTGCTTCACCAACAACATCCCGCAAAAGGACGGCGGCACCCACGTCGCCGGCTTCCGCGGCGCGCTGACGCGCGTGGTGAATGCCTACATGCAAAGCTCGGGCATCGCCAAAAAGGAAAAGGTCGAGATCACCGGCGACGACGCGCGCGAAGGCTTGACCTGCGTGCTCTCCGTCAAGGTGCCGGACCCGAAATTCTCATCGCAGACCAAGGAAAAATTGGTCTCGTCGGAAGTGCGCCCGGTGGTCGAAAACTTGATGAGCGACGCGCTCAATCAATGGTTCGAGGAAAACCCCGCGCACGCCAAGAACGTGATGGGCAAGATCGTGCAGGCCGCCGCCGCGCGCGAAGCGGCGCGCAAGGCGCGCGAAATGCGCCGTAAGTCGACGCTCGATGTCGCCTCCTTGCCCGGCAAGCTCGCCGATTGCCAAGAGAAGGACCCGGCCAAGTCCGAGATTTTCCTCGTCGAGGGTGACTCGGCCGGCGGCTCGGCCAAGCAAGGCCGCTCGCGCGAAACCCAGGCCGTGCTGCCGCTGCGCGGCAAAATCCTCAATGTCGAGCGCGCGCGCTTCGATAAGATGCTCTCGTCCGATCAAGTCGGCACGCTGATCACCGCGCTCGGCACCGGCATCGGCCGCGATGATTTCGACATCAAGAAGCTGCGCTATCATAAGATCATCATCATGACCGACGCCGACGTTGACGGCGCCCACATCCGCACGCTTCTGCTCACGTTCTTCTATCGGCAAATGCCGGAATTGATCGATGGCGGTTATCTCTACATCGCCCAGCCGCCGCTCTACAAAGCCACCAAGGGCAAGAGCGGGCGCTATTTGAAGGATCAGGCCGAGTTCGAAAGCTTCCTGATCGAAGAGGGCTCCGCCGGCGCCGTGCTGGAAGCGGGCGGCGCGCAATATGCGGGCGATGATTTGAAGCGCTTGGCGCGCGAAGCCATGGCGGTCGAAACCCTGATCAAGCGCTTGCATGCACGCGTGCCCGATGCCGTGCTGGAGCAAGCCACGATCGCCGGCGCGTTCGCGACGGGCGCTGGCGACGCGGAAGCGCAAGCGGCGGCGCTGCGCCTGAACGCGATCGCCGAAGAGGGCGAAGACAATTGGACTGGCCGCTTCGATCCCGATGGCGCGCTGGTGCTCGAACGCACCGTGCGCGGCGTCGCCGAACGCGCCACCTTCGATAAGCTCTTCCTGAGCTCCGTCGATGCGCGCCGCTTGGCCGATCGCGCGCCGGCTTTGCGTGAGACCTATATGGCGCGCGGGCATCTGAAGCGCGGCGGCGAGACCATCGACATCAACGGGCCGCTCTCCTTGCTGCACGCCATCGAAAGCGCGGGGCAGAAGGGCGTGTCGATCCAGCGCTACAAAGGCTTGGGCGAAATGAACGCCGAGCAACTCTGGGAAACCACGCTCGACGCCGACGTGCGCACGCTGCTGCAAGTGAAAGTGAGCCACGCCGACGACGCCGACGAGATGTTCTCCAAGCTGATGGGCGACGTCGTCGAACCGCGCCGCGAGTTTATCCAGGAATTCGCCCTGGAAGCGGATGTGGATGCTTAGAGTCTAGCCGCGTAACGTACGCAACGTGACGGTCGATGGCGCCCGGCGTGCGCAATCCGCCGGGGCGTATAAGAGGTGACAGCATCAGCTCATCGCGAACTGGGCTTCTTCCTTGTCGGGGTGGCGGGTGGCTTCGCCGTAGCTTTCATTGACGCCGACCACGGTGAGCGCGGGGACGTTGGCATTGTGCGGCACACTCGCGCCGGGGCCGATGCGCGCGCCGGCGCCGATGAACGCATAGGAGCCCACGCGAACGGGGCGGA
>NZ_DASVYD010000038.1:0-41928 GCF_036392335.1 Vitreimonas sp. | reverse complement strand
AAAGAGCCGAAATCGAGACACGTTTGGCGCAGCTCACGCCGCGCGAGCGCGATGTGTTTGAGGCCGTTGTCGCGGGCGATTCCAACAAGGCAGCCGCTATTCGCCTTGGCATCAGCCCGCGCACGGTGGAAATCTATCGCGCTAACGTCATGGACAAGATGCAAGCACGGACTCTGTCCGATCTCGTGCGCATGGCGTTGCTGCGGGGCGACTCTTAGGCGGCCGACACCCCGAGGTCCCGGACGCGCGCGATCCGCCGCTTCTGGGCTTCCTGCGGACCTTCGATCGCGCCGAACAAGGTTGAGCGAACAGGGTTGAGGCCCGCGAAGCCAAGCACGCTGCGGGCGATCGCACGCAGTCCGAATGCGCCATAGACGAGTCGATAGAACAACGAAGGCGCGCCCATGGTCACGATCATGCGGGCGGACTTGCCCTTAAGCCTGCCCCGCGGACCAGTAGGAGACATTTCCGCAAAGAACTGACCCCGAGCGCATTGTTCCAGAAATCCACGCAGGAGCGATGGGGCGCCGCCGAGCCAAAGCGGAAAAACGAAAACGACGTGCGACGCCCAAAGGATGTCGCTGCGCGCCTCTTGGATGGTTGGATCGTCGGGTGGCGTGGTGAAGTCCGCAGCGCGGCGCAGCAACGGGAAGTTCGCGTCGGCGAGACGAATAAGTCGAGTTTCGTGTCCAGCTTGGCGCGCGCCTTCCACATAGGCCTCCGCCAGGGCGTGACAGAGCGTCGGGCCTTTGTCAGGGTGGCCGTCGATGACGAGAACGTTGGTCATACTGGACGGCTAACCCAAGTCGTCGCTGCGCGAATTGATCGCACGCAACGCCCGGTCCGCGGTTCTCGCCATGGTGAACGCTGAAGGGAGCCTCCGATGCTCAAGTCGATCGTTGCCGTTGCTGCGGGCCTGCCAGAGGATGAGGAATTGCTGGGCGTGGCTTCAGCTCTGGCCGCGCGGAGTCAGGGGCGCGTGCGCGTGATCCCTGCATTCCCCGACCCCGCCGCTGATCTCATTTATTACGGCGCTACGCTGGGCACGAGCTTGCCTGAGGTTGCGGTGGAGCGGGTCACTGCCGCCGAGCGCGAGAAGCAGGACAAGATCGAGGCGCTCGCAAGGGCGGTCGCGTCCGCGCGGAAAGCCGACGTGAGCGTAGCGCGGCGTGACCTGCTGCCGGCGATTGCGGTCGCCAACGCGGCGGTGTTGGCCGACCTCACCGCCTTCCATGGCGCCGCGGCGCGCGGCGCGCTGAACGGCGTGTTCGCGGAGACGTTGATCGCGACGCGCGCGCCGTGCCTGGTGGTGAACGGGGCCGCGGAGGGATTCGCGACGGCGGCTATCGCTTGGGACGGCAGCGCGCAAGCTGGACGCGCGGTGCGCGCCGCCCTGCCTTTGTTGCGCTTGGCCTCCGGTGTCCTTGTGCTGCGCAACACCGAGGACGCGGGGCTTGATGAAGGTGGCGTGAGCTCGGAAACGCTCGCGGAATATCTCGGGCGCCATGGCGTAAAGGGCGTAATCGCGCGCGACATTCGCGGCGCGCGCGTCGCGCCGTCGTTGTTGGATGCGGCGCGCGCTGAAAAGTGCGATCTTCTAGTGTCCGGCGCTTATGGGCGACCGCGGCTTTATGAGATGGTGTTGGGCGGCACCACGCGTAGCCTGGTTCAAGCGGAACAGGCGCCGCATCTCCTGCTCGCCCATTAGGAGGCGCAGTTGGCTTACAAGGACATTCTGGCGCCGGTTATAACGCTTGAAGCGGATGAGAGCGCGCTCACAGCAGCCGCCGAGATTGCGCATGCGTTCGAGACGCGTGCGACGGCGCTGATCGTTGCAGTCCATGTCGCCTCCGCGTTTGCGGACCAAGAGCGGCCATTCTCGGAAGTGCTGGCTGACGTCGCGCGTGGGACCCGCAACGCCGCGGCGTTGGAGCGGACCAAGATCGTGGATTGGCTTGAGGCGGCGGTTCACAATTTCGAGGTGCGGGACCTGACCATCGAGGCGGCGGTCGACCAAAATGAAGTTCTAGCGCACGCGCGCGTGACGGATCTCGTGGTGATGGCCCGGGCGGAGACGCACGCGCATGCCAGACGCGCGTTGATCGAGCATGTGCTCTTCGAAGCCGGTCGGCCGCTTTTGCTTGTGCCGAGCGCGCCGAGAAAACCTAGGGCCTGGAAGCGCGCCTTGATTGGTTGGAACGCCAAGGCGCAATCCATGCGCGCCGTGAGCGCAGCGTTGCCTTTGCTGCAGCGCGCGGAAGCCGTCGCGGTGGCGACGGTTGATGCGCTGCCAAGCCGTTCTGGGCACGGCCAGGCGCCAGGGCGTGAGCTCGCCGCCTATCTGGCGCGACATGGCGTCCAAGTCGAGGTGCGCAACCTCGACAGCATGGGGCGCACGGAGGCGCGCGCCTTGCTCGACGAGGCGGAGGGATTTGGCGCCGAAGTGATGGTGATGGGCGCATACGGGCGTTCGCGCGCCAGTGAGTTCGTTTTCGGCGGCGTGACGCGTGAGTTGTTGCTCGGTTCGCCGTTGCCGGTGCTGATGGCGCATTAGGGAGGCCGACATGGGACGTGTTGCGGGAAAGATCGCCCTCGTAACCGGAGGCGGCTTGGGGCTTGGACGCGCGACAGCCCTGATGTTGGCGCGCGAAGGCGCTAAGGTCATCGTCACCGACATCAAGGACCGAGAAGGCGCCCAGGTGGCGGACGAGATCGTGGACGCCGGCGGCGAGGCTATGTTCTTGCATCATGATGTCGCCAAGGAGGCGGAGTGGGACCGCGTCGTGACCGCAACGGTCGAGCGCTTCGGCGGTCTGCAAATCTTGGTGAATAACGCAGGCGTGGCGTTGGGCGGCGATGTCGAGCACACGAGTCTAGAGGATTGGCGCTGGCTCATGTCGATCAATCTCGACGGCGTGTTCCTGGGTACGAAGCGCGCGATCGCGGCGATGAAGCCGACGGGTGGTTCGATCATCAACCTTTCGTCGATTGAGGGATTGATCGGCGACGCCAACCTAGCTGCTTACAATGCGAGCAAAGGCGGCGTACGAATCTTCACCAAGTCCGCCGCGCTGTATTGCGCCAAATCCGGTCTCAATATCCGGGTGAACTCGATCCATCCCGGCTACATTTGGACGCCCATGGTGGAGCAACATCTTGCAAAGGAGCCCGATCCAGCGGCTGCGAAGGCCTATGTGGCGAGCCTGCATCCGGTCAACCATCTGGGTGAGCCCAACGATATCGCTTATGGCGTGCTCTATCTCGCTTCGGATGAATCCAAGTTTGTGACGGGCGCTGAACTGGTGATCGACGGCGGTTATACGGCGCAATGAGTAACGCGCCGGTCTCTCCGGGCGGCTGGCGGCGCGTGCTGAGCGCGGCGGCGATTTATTTCCTGATCGTGTTCGCGGTTGGCTTCTTCTTGGGACCGATACGCGTGCTGTGGCTGGAGCCCTGGCTGGGGCGGACGCTGGCCGTATTGTGCGAAACGCCGTTCCTCATCGGCGCAATGTGGCTTGGCGCCCGGTGGGCGCCCGCATGGGTGAAGCTCGAGCATGGGTGGTGGCGGCGCTTGGTCATGGGCGTCGTGGCCTTAGCGCTGCAGCAGACCGCCGATCTGGCCGTCGGCTTTGGCCTACGTGGCATGACGTTGAGCGAACAAGTGGCGTATTTCACGACACCGCCCGGCCTCATCTATCTCGCCACCTTGATTGTTTTTACGACGATGCCGCTGATCGCGGCGCCGCGAGCACCGAGGAGGGAAACATGAAACGCTGGTTGATGGCGGCGGTTGTTGTCGCACTGGCTGCCTGCGCGCAGCCGCAGCAGACGAGTGAGTTGGGTGGACGCTGGGAGGTGCAGCAAGTGGCGGGCGCATCGCTCGGCGAAGGCATTTACCTCTGGCTGGAGATTGATCCGGCCACGAGTGCGGTGAGCGGGTTCACCGGTTGCAATGACTTTACCTCAACCATCACCGAGTTCGGCGCCACCTTGGCCTTCGGTCCGGTGACCGAGGAGGCTGGCGAATGCCCGAGCGACGCAGCAGCGACGGATGAGGCGCGGTTCTTGGGCGTACTGCCGTCTATCACGCGCTATGTGCGTAATGGCCGGTCGTTGGAATTGCTGCCGCGTGAGGAAGGTGCTGAGGCGTTGGTTAGATTGCGGCTTGCCGACGAGGCTGGCGGCTAGGCGCAAGCATCATTGCGGCGGCGATCAGGAACGCCGCCGCGCCCGCCCAGCAAGCTGGGCAATGGCCGAGGAATTCAACCGCGGGGTCGCCCGCGCCGCACCACGCGGCGCTAAGGGCGCGCTGGTAGGGTGTCAGCATGGCGTCCGTGACCGCACAAAAGGCCGTGGGCCAAAGCGCCCCGGCGCTAGCCAACATGGACGCTGCGCCAACCCGTTTCATGTCGAGACTCATCTACGATCTCCCGCGACATGTTGCCTTTAGCGTGCTGCAGCGCAGCGTCCGTTGAGCCAAATCAAGTTTGCCGCGCAGGGCCACTGCTACCGGCGTGCTGTGTAGGATAGCGCTGAAAAGCGATTCCTTTCTACGGCGCGCTCCGCGCCGACCTGGGGAGCGGCGAATGACAGCTGCAGTAGGCAAGCAGGAATGGCGGGTTGATACCGTCGCCATCCTGGCAATTGTTGTGTTGGGGGCGTTCTACGCCCTTTGGGGGGCGGCGCACGCGACAGACCGTGCGTTCGCTATTCAGATGTGGACGGCGCTGGGCGCCTTCGTCGCGGGCGGCGTCATGCTTGTCGGCGCGGTGAGCAATCCCAGCCAAGCCGACAGTACGTCGCGCTATGAGAATGGCGTGATCAAGGCGGGCGTGATCGCCTCCATGTTTTGGGGCATTGCGGGATTCCTGGTCGGCGTGATCATCGCCGCGCAGCTCGCGTTCCCAAACCTGCTCTATTTCGAAGATTTCGGCTGGCTGAACTTTGGCCGCCTGCGGCCGTTGCATACCAACGCGGTGATCTTCGCGTTTGGCGGTAACGTGCTGATTGCGACGTCCTTCTATGTCGTGCAACGCACCTGCCGCGCGCGCCTGGCCGGCGGCTTGTGGCCCTGGTTCGTGTTCTGGGGCTTTCAGCTCGTGATCCTGCTTGCGGGCACCGGTTATCTGCTCGGGATCACCCAAGGTCGCGAATATGCGGAGCTGCCTTGGTATACGGATATCTGGCTCACGATTGTGTGGGTTGCGTACCTGCTCGTATTCCTGGGCACGATCTGGAAGCGACAAGAGCAGCACATCTACGTCGCGAACTGGTTCTATCTGGCGTTCATCGTCACGATCGCGATGCTGCACATCGTCAACAATCTGGCGATCCCTGTGAGCTTGAGCGGCTGGTTCAGCTATTCGGCGTTCTCGGGCGTGCAGGATGCGCTGACGCAATGGTGGTACGGCCACAACGCGGTGGGCTTCTTCCTCACGGCCGGCTTCCTCGGCATCATGTATTACTTCATCCCAAAGCAGGCGGATCGTCCGGTCTATTCGTACCGGCTGTCGATCATCCACTTCTGGGCGCTGATCTTCCTCTATATCTGGGCGGGCCCGCACCATCTGCACTACACGGCGTTGCCGCAATGGGCGCAGACCTTGGGCATGACCTTTTCGCTCATGCTGTGGATGCCCAGTTGGGGCGGCATGATCAACGGCCTCATGACGCTCTCGGGCGCGTGGGACAAGCTGCGCACAGATCCGGTGCTGCGGATGCTTGTTGTGTCGGTCGCGTTCTACGGCATGTCGACGTTTGAAGGCCCGGTCATGTCGATCCGCGCCGTCAATTCGCTCTCGCACTATACGGACTGGACCATCGGTCACGTGCATTCGGGCGCGCTCGGTTGGGTCGGCTTCGTTAGCTTCGGCGCGCTCTATTGCCTGACGCCATGGCTTTGGAAGAAGCGTCAAGTCAGCCATGCGCTCGTCGAGTGGCATTTCTGGCTCTCGACCATCGGCATCGTGCTCTACATCACCTCGATGTGGGTTGCGGGCATCATGCAGGGCTTGATGTGGCGCGCGTATAACGAGTTCGGCTTCCTCGAATATTCGTTCGTCGAGAGCGTCGAAGCGATGCATCCATATTACATCATCCGTGCGCTCGGGGGGCTGCTGTTCCTCACTGGCGCGCTGATCATGGCCTACAATCTGTGGCGTACGGCGACGGGCAAAGAACCCGCGCACGAACGCGCCGCTGACGTCCCGGCGCAAGCCGTGGCGGCTGAATAAGGGGGCGCGCTTATGTGGAACTTTCACAAATGGTTTGAGCGCCACACGCTCATTCTGCTGGTCGGCATTCTCGTCGTCGTTTCGATAGGCGGCCTCGTGCAGATCACACCGCTCTTTTTCATCGAGAGCACGATCGAGCGCGTGCAGGGCGTCCGTCCCTACACGCCGCTCGAACTGGCGGGACGGCAAATCTACATCCGCGAGGGTTGCTACACCTGCCATTCGCAGATGGTGCGTCCGCTGCGCGATGAGGTGGAACGCTACGGGCATTATTCGCTCGCGGCGGAGAGCATGTACGACCACCCGTTCCAATGGGGCTCGAAACGCACGGGGCCAGACCTCGCTCGTGTTGGCGGTCGCTACTCGGATGAGTGGCACCGCGCCCACTTGGTCGATCCGCGCTCGGTCGTGCCGGAATCGGTGATGCCGCCTTACGCGTTCCTGGCGAATGCGGAGCTGAACGCATCGTTGATGACGGATCACGTCCGCACCAATCGGATGCTCAATGTGCCGTACACGGATGAGCAATTGGCGAACGCGGCGATTGATGCGCGCGCGCAAGCCGAGCCGATGGGCGAGCATGCGTTTGACTTCCAAGAGCGCTATCCGACGGCGGCCGTGCGCGATTTCGACGGCAATCCATCACAGGTGACTGAGATGGATGCGCTGATCGCTTACCTGCAGATGCTCGGCACGGGCGTGGATTTCAGCACCTATCAGGCCGAAGCGCCTGAGAATCAGAGGTGATCGCCATGACCTACGAGCAAGCCACGCATTTCGCGCAAACCTGGGGCCTTACGCTGCTCACGGTGTGCTTCGCCATCGCCGTCATCTACGCGCTCTGGCCCAGCAATCGCGAAAAATTCAACCGCGCAGCACATGCGCCGCTAAATGACGGGGACGACGATGGCCGATAAACGCGAACGCGACGAGGTCAGCGGCACCGAAACCACTGGCCACGAATGGGATGGCATCAAGGAGCTGGATACGCCGCTGCCACGGTGGTGGCTGTATATCTTCTACGCCACGATCGTTTTCTCTGTCGTGTATTGGGTGTTGATGCCCGCTTGGCCGCTGGTCAACAGCTATACCCGTGGGACGCTCGGGTTCTCGGATCGGGTGAATGTGGCGTCGGATGTGCAGAATTTGCGTTCGGCGCGTACGCCGATGTTCGAGCGCTTGGCGAATGCCAGCGTATCGGAGATCGCAGCCGATCCCGAACTGCAGGAATTCGCCCGCGCGGCTGGTGAATCGGTGTTCGGCGACTATTGCCGGACCTGTCACGGCGCCGGCGGCGCCGGCGCGCCGGGCTATCCGGTGTTGGCCGACGACGTCTGGATTTGGGGCGGCTCGATGGCTGAGATTGAGCACACGTTGCGGGTCGGCATTCGCGCGGAGCATCCGGAGACACGGGTGTCGCAGATGCCCGCCTACGGCCGTGACGGCTTGTTGACGCCGGCCCAGATCGGCGATGTCACGGAGCATGTGATCGCGATCTCGGCGGCGAATAGCCGACTTGAAGCGAGCGCAGCCGCGGCCGCGCGCGGCGCGGTGATCTTTCAAGAGCAATGCGCCGCCTGTCATGGCGCTTCGGGCGCGGGCGACCGTGCGTTCGGCGCGCCAAGTCTCAATGATGACGTGTGGCTCTATGGAGGCTCGCGCGAAGAGATCCGGCGTCAGATCGAGCTTGGCCGCGGCGGCGTGATGCCGTCGTGGGAAGCCCGGTTCGATCCGGGCACCATCCGTGCGCTGGCCTATTATGTTCATGAAATGGGTGGTGGTGAGCCGGATGCGCCGCCGCCGGCGCCTGCGACAACGGATGCAGCAGCGCCTGCGCCAACTCAAAACGCGCCGGCGAATACGCCGCTACGTTAAGAGTACGACCCAAAGCCCCCTCCTTCGGGAGGGGGCGGAGGTTGGGAGAGCCTCCGCCGATGACCAAAGTAACGCTGATCGACAAGCGCCAGAACGGCGAGCACGCCATTGACGCGCGTGCAGTCAACTCGAAAGAGGCGCGCGCTCTCTACAAAAAGCGCGAGCAGATCTATCCGAAGCTCGCGCACGGGTTCTTCCGGAACCTGAAATGGGCGGCGATGGTCGTCCTGCTGGCGATCTATTACATCACGCCGTGGCTCCGGTGGGATCGCGGCGTTGGCCGGCCCGACCAAGCCGTGTTGGTCGATTTCGAAGGGCGACGCTTCTATTTCTTCTTCATCGAACTCTGGCCGCAGGAGGTCTATTATATCACCGGCCTGCTGATCCTGGCCGCTTTCGGCATCTTCCTCTCTTCAGCTCTGTTTGGCCGTGTCTGGTGCGGCTATGCGTGCCCGCAAACAGTTTGGACCGACCTCTACATTTATGTGGAGCGCATGATCGAGGGCGACCGCAATGCGCGGATGCGGCTCGACAAGGCGCCTATGTCCGTGGAGAAGGCGGCCAAGAAGGTTTCCAAGCACGCCATTTGGCTGCTGATCGCGGCCGCGACGGGCGGGGCGTGGGTATTCTATTTCGCTGATGCGCCGACGTTGTTTTTCGACATCTTCGCGGGCCGTGCCGACGTCACCGCTTACATTTCGATCGGTCTGCTGACCTTCACTACGTATGCGCTTGCCGGGACGATGCGTGAGCAGGTCTGCACCTATATGTGCCCTTGGCCGCGAATCCAGGCGGCGATGATGGATAAGGACGCCCTCAGCGTCACTTATCGCGTCGATCGCGGCGAACCGCGTGGCCCGCACAAGAAGGGTGAAAGCTGGGAAGGCCGTGGGGATTGCATCGATTGTCGCCAATGCGTCGCAGTGTGTCCGCAAGGCATCGACATTCGCGATGGCGATCAATTGGAGTGCATCAATTGCGGGCTCTGTATCGACGCGTGTGACGACATTATGCGCAAGGTCGGGCGCCCCACAGGCCTGATCGCGTACGACAGCTACGCAAACGAGACCCGCCGCGCGCAGGGCAAGGAGGCGCGGATCAGACTGATACGGCCGCGCACCATGCTTTATGGCGCACTGTTCGCCTTGGTCGGCTTGCTCATGATCTATGGTCTTGCAACGCGCCAGACGCTTGATCTCAACGTCATCCGCGATCGCAGCCCGCCGTTTGTGCGTCTGGCGGACGGCTCGTTCCGTAATGACTACGCTTTGAAACTTATCAATATGACCAACGAGGAGCGCCGCTTGGTTATTGAGGTGAGCGGCCTAGAGGGCGCCCGTTTGCAGTCGTCGTCGTTACAAGACGGTGGACGGTTTGTGGCGACCGCGCACGCCGATAGCGTTACGAATGTTCGCATGCACGTCGTTGTGCCCAACACAGTTGGTGAAGGATCGCACGATCTCACCTTTACGATTCGCGATCTGGACAGCGGCGATGTCGCGACAAGCAAGTCGGCGTTTCTAGCGGGAGCCGCTCCATGAGCACGGTAACGACCTTCAGAGTGCGTGGTTGGCACGTCTTGCTGATGATGCTGGCCTTCTTCGGCGCGGTGATCGCCGTGAACGTCGTCTTCGCCGTAGTGGCTGTGCAGTCTTTCCCTGGCGAGGACGTACGGCGTTCGTATCTTCAAGGCATTCAATACAATAACACTCTGGAAGAGCGTCGGATGCAGGCCGCACTTGGCTGGCAGGCGACAGCGAGATTGGCGCCGAGTGCGGACGGGGCGTTGCTGGAGGTCACCCTGCGCGATCGCAACGGGGCGGCCATCGAGGGCGCCAGTGTGGCTGGAGAGCTTCAATGGCCGACGACGGATTCGTTTGATCGTACGGCGGCATTTGAGTCCGTGGGCGGTGGGCGCTACGTCGCTCCGCTCGCGGACTTGCATCCGGGCCGGTGGCGTCTGCGCGCGCGCGCCGAGCGCGACAGTGGGGCTCTTGATTTCGAAGCGGAGCTGACATGGGCGAACCAGCGTTAAGCCAAACCGGCTGCCCCTCTGGATTGGCGCCGCCCACGGAGGGCGAGAACCGCGCCGATCCGGCCGCGTTCGTGCGTACCGACAAGCAGGGACGTGAATCGCTTGAACTCATGGTGCAGGGCGCCAAGTGCGCTGGCTGCATCAAGAAGATCGAGGGTGGGCTGTTGGCGATGCCAGGCGTCGAGGACGCGCGCCTGAATCTTTCGACCGGACGGTTGAGCGTCGCCTGGGCGCCGGGCGTGCTGCGCGCTGGCGAGGTTACGGAAGCGCTGGCGAAACTAGGCTATGCCGCCGCCGCGTTTGATCCGGAGGCAGCCCGGCAACAGACCGATGAAGAGGGGCGCAAGCTGTTGCGTTATCTCGCCGTCGCGGGCTTTGCCGCCATGAACATCATGATGTTCTCGGTGCCCGTCTGGTCGGGCCATGGCGAAATGGGCGAAGGCACACGCACTTTGCTGCATTGGGTGTCCGCCATCATCGCCATTCCGGCCTCGCTGTATGCCGCCCAGCCCTTTTTCAAGTCCGCTTGGACCGCATTGCGCGCGCGCCGCGCCAATATGGATGTGCCGATCTCGCTCGCCGTATTTCTGACGATCGGGATTTCTGTTTCGGAGACCTTGCAGCAGGGTGAGCACGCCTATTTCGACGGCATCACAATGCTGCTGTTCTTCCTGTTGATCGGGCGCTATCTCGATCACAGATTGCGTGAGCGGGCGCGTACAGCCGCGCGAGATCTCCTGGCGCTGCAATCAGTCTCTGCGTCGCGTATCGACGCAAACGGGCACGTCTCGGCAATCGCCGCGCGCGAAATCAAGGTCGGCGATCGGTTACAATTGGCGGCGGGCGACCGCGCCCCGGTGGACGGTGTCATCGAAGAAGGCGTCTCTGAGCTGGATTGCTCGATGCTGACGGGCGAGACGCTGCCGCAGGCCGGGCGTCCGGGGAGCGCGATATATTCCGGTACGATCAACCTGACGCAACGGCTGGTGATGCGCGCCACAGCGCGTGTGCAGGACTCAACCGTGGCCGAACTGTCGCGGTTGATCGAAACCGGTGAGCAGAGCCGGGCAAAGTTCGTCCGTCTCGCGGATAAGGCGGCGCAGCTTTATGTGCCGGTTGTGCACTCGCTTGCGGCGCTGACCTTCCTCGGCTGGCTCTTCGGCCCCGCCCTGTTGCGGCTGTTCGGCGTCGAAGCAGCCGATGTCGGCCTTCGGATCGCATTGATGAATGCGGTGGCGGTGCTGATCATTACTTGCCCCTGCGCCCTGGGGCTGGCGGTGCCGGCCGTGCAGGTTGTGGCGACGGGGCGCCTGTTTAAGCGTGGCGTACTCGTAAAGTCGGGGGATGCGCTCGAGCGCTTGGCGCAAGTCGATGTGGTTGTGTTCGATAAGACGGGCACGCTCACATTGGGCAAGCCGCGCCTAACAAGCTTGGTGGACGTGCACACGCTACAGGCGGCCGCGGCGCTGGCGCGTACGTCACGGCATCCGCTCTCACGCGCATTGGTGGAAGCAGCTGGGCCTGGCGCCGCGGCGAAGGCGGTGCGCGAGATTCCCGGCGAAGGCATTGAAGCAGAGATGGACGGCGTGTTGGCCCGTTTGGGGCGACGCTCGTTCGCTGCGCCGCAGGCGCAGGACGTGGCCGACGGCAGCGCAGAATTGTGGTTTGCGCGCGGGGACGAAGCGCCGACCCGGTTCGCCTTTGTCGACGCGTTGCGCTCTGACGCAGCGGAGACAATCGCGGCGCTGAAGAAGCGTGGTATTGGGATTGAACTGATCTCGGGCGATCGGCCTCTCGCAGTGGAAAACGCGGCGCGCGCGGCAGGGATTGGCGCCTGGGCTGGCGGCGCCGCGCCGGGAGATAAGGTCGCGCGCCTCAACACGCTCCGCGCGCAAGGCAAAAGGCCGTTGATGGTCGGCGACGGTCTGAACGACGCCGCCGCGCTCGCGGCGGCGCATGCTTCGGCCTCGCCCGGCACGGCGCTGGAAGCGAGCCAAGCGGCGTCGGACATCGTGATTCAAGGCGCGGGGTTGCTCCCGCTGGTGGAGGCGATTGACGTAGCGAAGGCCGCGCGCAAGCGGGCGCTTGAGAACCTGCAATTTTCGGCGCTCTATAATCTCATCGCGGCGCCGATGGCGGCGGCGGGCTTGCTGACGCCGCTGATCGCGGCGCTGGCGATGTCGGGATCATCTCTAGTGGTGACGCTCAACGCGCTACGCCTGCAGATGGAGGGCCGATCATGGGCATCATGATTTTTCTGATTCCCGCGGCCGTGCTGATGGGCGCCATTGGGCTCGGCGCGTTCTTCTGGAGCCTGCGTTCGGGGCAATACGAGGATCTCGATGGGGCGGCGCATCGTATCCTGATCGACGACGAGTGATCGACGGGCGTGACACTTTAGTTTTGCTTAAGTGACAGAGGACTTGGAGGAACGCCGAAAACGCGCCACATGTTCGGCGCGCCCACGCGGCAGGAGCCCTCTATGACGATCCACGGTTCGGTTCTCGATGCGATTGGCAATACGCCGCTGATCAAGTTGAAGCGGGCTTCAGAGCAGACCGGGTGTACGATCTTAGGTAAAGCCGAGTTCCTAAATCCGGGACAATCCGTGAAGGATCGAGCTGCTCTAGCCATCGTGAAGGATGCGGAAGCGAAAGGCTTACTTAAGCCGGGCGGCGTGATCGTTGAAGGTACGGCAGGGAATACCGGAATCGGGTTGGCGCTCGTCGGCGGCGCGCGCGGCTATCGCACCATCGTGGTGATGCCGCGCACGCAGAGCCAAGAGAAGAAGGACGCTGTGCGCGCGCTGGGCGCCGAGCTTGTCGAAGTCGACGCGGTGCCGGCGGCCAACGAAAACCATTATCCGAAAGTTGCGCGCCGCATTGCCGAGGAAAAGGCGAAGAGCGAGCCGAACGGCGCGATCTGGGCCAATCAATTCGACAATATCGCCAATCGCCAGGGCCACATCGATACGACAGCGCCGGAGATCTGGAACGATACGCAGGGCAAAGTCGACGGCTTCATTTGCGCCGTCGGTTCTGGCGGCACGTTAGGCGGCGTCAGCATGGGGCTGAAGGCCAAAAACAAGGACGTGGTTATCGGTCTCGCCGACCCGGGCGGCGCTGCGCTCTATCATTACTACAAGCACGGAACGCTGAAGGCCGAAGGCACGTCGATCACCGAAGGCATTGGCCAAGGTCGCATCACGGCGAACCTCGAAGACGTCGTTGTGGATGAGGCGTTCCGTATCGAGGACAAGGATTGGCTGCCCGTATTGTATAGCCTCGTGCAGGATGAAGGTTTGAGCGTTGGCGGCTCGTCGGCGCTCAATGTGTTAGGCGCCATTGAGCTGGCCAAGAAGCTGGGGCCCGGGAAGACGATCGTCACCATCCTTTGCGACTATGGTAATCGCTACATGGGTAAGCTCTTCAATCCCGAATTCCTGCGCTCAAAGGATTTGCCGACGCCGCCCTGGCTGGGCTGAGGCATGATCATTCGCCGCGCCGTGTACGTCTTGGGCTTGGCAATTCTGCTGACCCTGATTGGCGCGCTTATGGTCGGGATGAACCAAGACGCGATAGTGTTCGGACAGGGCCGATTTCATTCCACGACCAGCAAGCTCGGCTTGCTGGTTTTTCTTTTGATTGTGGCGCCTTTCGCTCTCGCGGCTGTGTTCAAGAACTGGCGGTAGTCCAAGCGCTTCGTCACTTTTTGGCTTCCCTCGCGGGGTGTGCGGCCTAAATTGCCGCCCAATCCGAGTTGGGGGAATGCTTATGAAACTACGCCACGTCGCACTTGCGGCCGCGTTTGCGTTGGCCGCCTGCGCCAGCGCGAGCCAAACCACCGAGAACCTGCCGCCGCCGCCGAACGCCGCCGCGTTCGCAGCGCCGCCACTTTCGGCGGAGGCGCTTCTGGAGCACACACGCACGCTGGCGTCGGACGCGTTTGAGGGTCGAGCGCCCGGCACGAACGGGGAGCGCCTGACGGTGGACTACCTCTCTCGTGCATTCGCGGCGGCAGGGCTGCAGCCCGGCGTGACGTTGCCGGACGGCACACGGTCCTGGGTTCAGGAAACGCAATTGAGCGCCGCGACGCTGACCAATACGCCGACTCTGACTCTCAGCGGTCGCGATGGGGCTCGCGCCTACGCCTATGCGACACAATTCTCAGCGTGGACGCGTCGCGTCGAGCCCGTCGTCAACATCGAAAACGCCGAACTGGTCTTTGTCGGCTATGGCATCAATGCGCCTGAGCTCGGCTGGAACGATTACGAAGGAGTCGATGTCCGCGGCAAGATCGTTGTCATGCTGATCAATGATCCGGATTTTGAAACCGGCGACGATCGCGGCTTTGGCGGACGCGCCATGACCTATTATGGCCGTTGGACGTACAAATTCGAAGAAGCGGGTCGTCAAGGTGCGGCAGGCGCCATCATCATCCATGAGACCGCGCCGGCGTCGTATCCATGGGCGGTGATTCAAAGCTCAACCGGCAGCGCGCGCTGGGACATCGTGCGCGCCGACGGCGGGGCCAATCGTGCGGGCTTTGAAGGCTGGATCACGAATGACGTCGCGATGGAAACTTTCAGCCGCGCCCGGCTTGATTTCAATCAGCTTAAGGCTCGGGCGCAGACGCGGGGATTCCGCGCCGTGCCGATGAATTTGACGGGTTCACTGCGGCTCGAGACGCAGATTGAAACCCGGACGACCGCGAATGTCGTGGGCGTTCTGCCTGGGTCGCAGCGTCCGAACGAGACCATCCTCTATTCCGCGCATTGGGATCATTTGGGTCGCTGCCCGCCGATCAATGGCGACGATATCTGCAACGGTGCGCTCGACAACGCGACCGGCACGGCGGCGTTGATTGAATTGGCGCGGCGCTTCCATGCCGAAGGCGCGCCGGAGCGTTCGGTGGCGTTCATTGGATTGACCGCGGAGGAACAGGGTCTGTTGGGCGCGCTCTATTACATGCAGAACCCAATCTTTCCGGCGCGTGACACTGTGGCTGCGATCAATATGGACGGCATCAACAATGCCGGCCTGACGCACGACATCGAAGTGGTCGGCTTCGGCAAGAGCGAGATGGATGACCTTATCGTCGAGGCCGCTCGCGCTCAGGGCCGTCGCGTGGAGCCCGATTCAGCGCCGGAAGCGGGTTATTTCTATCGCTCGGATCACCTGCACTTTGCCCAATTGGGCATTCCAGTGCTCTACACGTCGAATGGCATCGACATGGTCGATGGCGGCGTCGCGCGGGGCCGTGCGGTCAACGAGGCATACACCGCCAACAATTATCATAAGCCGTCGGACGAAGTGACGGCGGATTGGGATATGAGCGGCGGCGCTCAGGATCTCGAATTGCTCTACGCGATTGGCCGTCGCCTCGCCGATGGCGAAGACTGGCCGCAATGGCGCGAGAACGCGGAATTCCGCGCCGCGCGTACGGCGTCTGGACGCTAGTCCGGGGCAAGAGTTGAGAAGGGCTGTGTGGGAAGAAACCCACACAGCCCTTTTTGTTTGCCGCATCCCGTCCGTGCGCTCGCGCAGGGCGGGATGCGGCCCTATGTGTGCGCGGTCAGGGCATCACAGGCGGAGGGAGTGCGCATGTCTGATGCATTTACGCTGTACGGCAGTTCATCGAGCGGCAATTCGCTGAAGCCGAAATGGGTGGCCGACAAGCTCAAGATTCCCTTTCGCTGGGTGGAGGTGAACACGTTCAATGGTGAAACGCGCACGCCTGAATTTCTGAAACTCAATCCCGCGGGCCAGGCTCCGGTTATCGTCTACGCGGATGGGCGCGTGCTCGCGCAGTCGAATGCGATCATGTTGCACTTGGCCGATGGGAGTCGCCTTGTGCCCGGCGACGCCTTCGCGCGCGCTAAGATGTTTGAGTGGATGTTCTGGGAGCAGTACAGCCACGAGCCAACCATTGCCGTGCGCATCGCCCGCAAACACTATCTCGGTATGAGCGATGCGGAGCTCGATCCGGCGTTGCTGACGAAGGGCCATGCGGCGTTGGCGCGGCTTGAGCTGCAACTGACGCAGACGAGCTATCTGGTCGGCCAGGATCTGACTCTGGCGGATGTGGCGCTGGTGGCCTACACCCGGGTGGCCCATCGCGGGGGCTTCGACATGAGCCAGTATCCGGCGGTCCGCGCCTGGGTCTCGCGCGTTGAGGCTGACCTCGGATTGAGTGCGGCGGATTGAACCTGACGTCCACGTCATCAGTCAACGGGAACCTCCCTGATCTGGCCGCATTAGGCTGCGAAGGGCTATGATCCAGCGCGAGCTGCTTGAGGGTGCTTTTTGGAAATTCCGTCCGAACTCTGGCCGGCGCTTCTGGCGACGTTTGGCCTCTTCCTGCTGGTCGGGTTTTTTGCCCAGCTGGTCGATGGGGCGGTGGGCATGGCGTATGGCGTGATCTCCTCCAGCGTGCTGCTGGCATTTGGCGTGCCGCCAGCACAGGTGTCCGCCACCATCCATGCCGCAGAGTGCTTCACGACGGGCGCTTCGGGCACGTCGCACTTGCTGCACCGGAATGTCGATTGGCGATTGCTTTTGCGGTTGGCGCCTGCCGGCATCGTCGGCGGCGTGATAGGCGCCTATTTGCTGACTGGTTTCGATCCCACGTTCATCAAGGCGTTTGTGGTCGCCTATCTCGGAATATTGGGGCTTTTCCTGCTGTTTCGCGCTGTGCGCGGGCCGCGAGAGGAGCCGCCGCATTTGAACCATGTGATTCCGCTTGGTGTGGTTGGCGGTTTTCTCGACGCTAGCGGCGGCGGCGGTTGGGGGCCAATCGTTACCACGACCTTGCTTGGGCGAGGACATGCGCCGCGCTACGCGATCGGTTCGGTCAACACGGCTGAGTTTTTCGTTACGGTTGCGATATCCGCGACTTTCGTTTGGGCGATGGTGACAGGACGAATGGTCATCGAGGGCGGAATTGGCCAGGCGCTGGCCGCGCTCGGGGGGTTGGTGCTGGGAGGCTTGGTGGCGGCCCCGCTGGCCGGATACGTGACGAAGATCGCGCCGGCGCGTCTGCTGCTCGGGGCGGCCGCGGTCTTGGTGATTGGCCTATCGATTTGGCAGGGCATCCAACTCTGGCCAAAGCTGCTGGACGAGCCAATGCTGTCCGGGTTTTTTAGCAGCCGTTAACCATCGGGTACGAACGCCCCGTTTACGACGCTCTGCGAAGCTAGAGGCTTCGCGGAGTCCGCCTTGGTCAATTCTGTCAGCTCCGGCATGGTCAGCGCCTTGTTTGGCGGCACGTCCTCGACGGGTACGTCGGGGGTGAGCGCTGATTTGCTCGCCGCTTGGGCGCAGGCCAAGGCTGGCATAGGCGTCAACACGCAGACCTCGACGCAGGATCCTGACGCGCCGTTGGCGCCGGTCTGGCAGCCCGGCATCTCGCCCAGCGCCGAAGTGTTGGTGCAGCGGGCGCTGACCAACAAGGCGTTCTTCGATACCAGCGCCAAGCTCTATAGCGATCTCGGCGCGACCGGCGATTACCAGAAACTGTTTGCGCTGTACTCAGGGCTGTCGACGCTCAATGCGCTTGCGACGCGTGCTGGCGATGAGGAGCTTTCGGCCGCTCAGATCAATCAGACGGTCGCCGCCTTTGGGCGCGGCATGACCGAGTTGGAAACCTTCTTCCGCCAGCAGCAATTCTCCGACATGCGCCTCGCGCAGGGTGATCGCGTGGATAGCGCGCAGACGACTTTGGCGCTGCCGATAAAATCAGAGGACTACACGACGGGGATCATCCATCGCGGTGGGCTTTACGAAAGGCTCTCTGGCCTGGACGCAAACGCAAAGTTCGAGATCGTTGCGACCTCCGCCGCCGGGACGGTGCGCAACGTCACGATTGATCTTTCGCAGATGGGATCGGTGACCCGCACGCTCGGCAACGTCGTGAGCTTCATCAATCAAAAGCTCTCCGCCGCAGGCGCTTCCTCGCGGATCGAAACCGTCGATCAGACGCCGAAGACGAGCACGATCATGCTCGGCGGCAAAGCGATCGAGAGCCGCTACACCGGCCCGAAACAATATGCGCTGAAGGTCGATGTGCGTGCGAGCGAGAAGGTCGAGTTCAAGCCCGTCGATGCTGACCCCTCTTTCTATGCGCTTGGAACGACCAGCAATGGTGCGCGGCTTATCAAGCTTGAGGATGTGGGCGGGGCCGCAGGTCAGCCGGTGTGGCTGATGCGTCCGAATGCGACTGACGATCCCATTGGCTCCTGGATTGCGACGGGTTGGTACGGCGTCAATGGACCTGCGCAAGCGGGCGCGGTCGAACAGCGCAGCAATGCGCTGGTGTCGGACGATGACGGCGTCACGACCTCCTACGAGGATCTGCTGAACAAGGCCGGCGAAGCGGTGCTGAAGCTCGATATGGGCGACGGGCGTGTGCTTTCGGTGAGCACCGCGTGGCGCACCGGCGACCAAGAGGCGTGGCGTACGTTGGCAGGCGAAGGCGCCAATGAGGCGATGCTCAATGATGTCGCCGAGCGGCTGACACAATTGCTGCACGAACAAGGCGTCGCCGCTGGCGTCGACGTATGGGAGGACAGCGGGCAATATGGCCTGTCTGTGTTCTCGGCGGACGGCGTGCGCGTTTCGGGCTTGAATATCGGCGGCAAAGCGGTCGTGTTCAACACGACGCCCAATCCGGGCGCGATCGGCGGCTTAAACGATGGCGTATTCGCGCGCCGTTATGGCGCCAATGGCGTCGCCGCGAGCACGGACTTATTCGTCGACAATCAGACATTCGTATTCACGACATCGACGACGACGCATTCGATCGTCATCGACGGCGGCGAAGACGGCATCACCGCCGAAGTGCTGATGCAGAGGCTAAACACGCAGCTGCAAGCCAAGGGCATCGCGGCGGCGGCCTATCTCGATGAGAATGGCGGCGCGTTCGATTTCCGCGTGGATGCGCTGCATGACGTGATTGGCGTCAGCGCGGTGCTGAACGGAGAGGATAACGACACGCTGCTCCGGGCGCCGGGCGCGTGGGCGAATGGCGGGTTGCCTGTCAGCGGGCCGGGGCAACTCTTCTCCACTTCGATACGCACCTACAATGCCGCGGCCTCTCCCCTGCAAACGCACGCAGGCGCGCTCGACATTCAGATCTTGGTCAGCACGCCGACAGGGCAGAAAACCGTCGCCGTATCGGTGAGCGCGCAGGAGCGCCTCGATAATCCGGATGTTGGGCCCGGCGAGTGGAACGCCGTGTTGCAAGATCGCCTAAACGCGGCGCTGAACGAGGCGGGCGTGTACATGGCCGCCCCCGGCGGCGATCTCAGCACATGGCAGATTGCGGAAGGCTCCGGGCAGCGGCTGCTTTCGGTGAGCGTAAACGGTGATGCGCTGGCGCTTGGAGCGCAGGCGCCGAGCCTGGGGCTGGGCGGCGCGTTCACAGCCGAGCGCAGCTTTACCTCTTCGCAGGCCGCGACCGGCGTGAGCGATGATGTGACGGCGTTGTTGAGTGATGACACGGTGTCGATCACGCTCAACACGATTTGGGGCCAGCGCACGATCAGCGCTACGCTTGAGCCCGGCGATCCGCGCACTTTGGAGAGCGCGGCGTTACGCTTGAACGAAGCGTTGGCGGCGCAAGGTTATGACGCCGGCGTGGCGGCGACAGCGCTGTCGGGCGGCGGCGCTGGATTGCGCGTCGTGACCGGCGCCTCGCACAGCGTACGCGGCGTAAGCGGCATCGGTCTTGGCGGCGATGTCCATACTGTGACGCTCGATCCCATCGATTCCGTTTCTTATGTGGACAATCCGGTGGGTGCGGCTCGCGTATTCGATCGCGCCTCGCGCGGCGCCACGGTCACGGAAACGGCGCCGGGGTCCTCCACGTTTACGGCGCCGACAGCCAATGCATCGGCGTGGTTTCCGGGACGGGCGTTCGACGTGAACGTCGGCGGCGTCGCGAAAGTGGCGACAGCGCGCGACGTCGAAGTCGGTCCCGACGGCGCTGTTTATGTGCTGGCCGACCTTAAGGAAGATTCCGCCAACGCGGCGGTGCGCGGCGCGCGCGATGTCGCCCTCATGAAATACGATTCCGCGGGCAAGCTGCTCTACACGCAAATGCTAGGCGCGGCGGATGAAGCAAACGGCTTTGCGTTGGCCGTTTCGGCGGATGGCAAAGTGGCGGTCGCGGGCTCGGTTGAGGGCGGGCTCTCAGGCGCCAGCGCCAAGGGCGGCGAGGATTCGTTCGTCACCGTGTTTGACGCGGGCGGCAAAGAACTATGGACGGCGCGTCGGGGCGCCGCGAGCGACGATCAGGTCAACGACATCGCGTTTGCCGAGGACGGCAGCGTCGTGGTCGTTGGGCAAACATCGTCGGCGCTCACGGGGGCGATCGCGCTGGGCGGCATGGACGCTTATGTACGCGGCTACACTGCAAATGGCGTCGAGACGTTCACGCGCCAATTCGGTAGCGGCGGCGCGGATGCGGCGACGGCGCTGCTCGTGCGCGACAATGGCGCGAGCGGGATCGAGATTTTCACCGGCGGCGTTGAAAACAATCGCGGCGTGGTGCGCAGCTTCACTTATTCGGCGAACGGTGGGCTGACGACGGGCGCCACACGCGACATCGGCTATTTCTTTGAGGGCGCGATCAATTCGCTCGCGGCGGATGGCGCCTCTCTCTATGTCGGCGGCCAAATTGGCGCGGACCGTTTGACTCTGGGCGCAACCGGGCGCGCGGCTGTGGCAGGCAAAGAAGGATTCGTCGCACGATTAGATAGCGATTTGGTGTCGACCGCGTTGGATCGCGCAAGCTATCTTGGATCTTCGCAAGACGACGCCGTGAAGAGCATCACGATTGTGAACGGCGATGTATACGCGGCGGGCTCCACGGGCGGGCTTATCGCGGGCCAAGGTTCTTCGAAGGGGGCGAGCAGCTTCATCTCGCGCTTGAGCGATAGTGGCGAAGTGTCCTGGATGCGCTCATTCGCGTCCGCTGGCGGGCAGCTGACGTTGACGGGTCTGGCCGTTGATACGAGCGGTGCGTCGGCGCTCGATGTGCTGGGATTGCCGAAAGGCGTGGTTGCGGCCAATGATTCCAGTCTGCTGGTAAACCGCAGCGGCCTGCGTGTCGGCGATGAGTTTCAGATCGGCGTCGATGGGCGCCGCCTCACCACGATCAAGGTCACCGACAAGGACACGCTCGCCTCGCTTGCGGCGTCCATCAATCGCGCCATCTCGGGCGCAGGCAAGGCGACTATCGTCAGGGACAAAGGCGTCGAGCGCATCGAGATTACGCCGAGCAGCAACAAAGCGGTGCGTATCGATGCGGGGCGCGATGATCGTAATGCGCTGCCGGCGCTGGGGTTGATCCAGGGCATTGTCGCGAACAACGAGGCGGCCGGCAGGGGCGCGCTGAAGACCTATGGTCTGGGTCTGATCGAGGCCGAACTCAAACTCGATACCAAGGAAAACATCGCCAAGACGAAGGCTGAGATTTCCGCGGCCATATCGATCGTGCGGCAAGCTTACGAGGCGCTGCTTAATCCGAACGCCAAAGCGCAGACGGAGGAAGAGAAAGCGCTCGAAGCACGCCGTCAGGCGGCGCTGGGTCAAGCGCCGCCCGCCTATCTGCAGACCCAACTGGCGAACTATCAGGCCGCGCTGTCGAAGCTGACGGGCGGCTAAGTTGCTCAATTTGCTTGGGTGGACTGGTGCCACGGGAGAGGATTGAACTCTCGACCTCACCCTTACCAAGGGTGCGCTCTACCACTGAGCTACCGCGGCGATTCCCAGGAAGCGGCGCTTCTAGCTTGCCCGGCTCGGAGAGGGAAGCCCGCCGGTGCGCGGCGCTAGGGCCTTGGGGGCCGGGATCGCTTCCGGCTTGCCCGGCCCGCCTTCCAGCGGCGGTGCTGAGGCATCCGGCGGCGCCGCTGGTGAGGTGGTTTCGGGGGCGGTTGGCGTTGCCTCCACCTCGGTTTCGCCGCCGCCGCAGGCTGCGCGGACGATGCGCCAGTCTGCGTCGCTGATCGAGGGGGCGAGATTGGGCCTTGAGCGGGCGCGCGCCGCCGCGGCGCGCTCGGCGGTGGCGGGGTGGCTGGACAGCAGCGTGGGGATGTCGCCGCCCTGTTCCTCGGTCATTTCATTGAGGCGCGCGAACAGGCGGGCGACGCCGCCAGTGTCGATCTGGGCGGCGTCCATATAATCGAAGCCGCGTTCGTCGGCGTCGGTCTCGTCGTCACGGCTGTACTGGAGGCCGGTCAAGTTCACTGAGGCGATGGCGATGGCCTGACCCGCGCCGGCGCCGCCGAAGACGATATCGAAGAACACGCCCGCGCCGACGTTGCGGATGATGTTCTTCATGACGTGGTTGTGCTCGATGTGCGCGATCTCGTGTGCGAGTACGCCCGTCACCTCATCGGGACTCTCGGCCATGGCGATCAAGTCGTCGGTGACGATGATGGAATGGTCTGGCAGCGCGAACGCGTTAGGGAACGGCGCATCGACGATGGTGATCCAAATATCGTCGCGGCGCGGCACATTGGACGCTTCCATCATGCGATAGGCGACATCGTTCAAAATTCGTGCGGCCTCGTCGCTGTCGTCGCAATAGTTGGTGAAGGCATTGACCTGTGACCAGGAGATGTCTGCGATCTGATTGCGCTGACGTTCGGGGATCACGTCGGCAAGCGGCGCCGCGGCGAGCGGCACCCCAATGAGGAAGGTCGCAGCGAGCGTCCAAGCCGCAGCGACAAGGCCGCCGACCACCGGCAAGCCCTCAATGCCGAACGCACGCGGCTTAAACAGGTCCGGCACATGCGTCTGCAATTCGGACTCTTGATGCAGCATCAGGCGCTCGCCCGTATCTGGCTTGCGCTTGAGCATGACGCGGCCGGAGCCGTCATCGGCGCGGCGAAGTTCGGCGTACGCCCAGACGTGGGTTTGGTCGCCTACCTGGATGGTCAGACTCTCGGCGCCGAGTTCGACGCTTGCGTCGTAAGTGATGGCGGCGCGGCCGTCGGCGTAACGGGCAAGGATCATACGACGCCCACCCCCATATCGAGATCGAAGGCGTCACCTAAGCCTTCGCCTGAAGCGCCCTCTGGCACGATGCTTTGGCCGATTTCCGCGAATTTCGGCGCGCCGATCACTTCGAGCCGATTGATCACGTAGCGCACTTGCAAGAAGCCCGCGACCGGCGCGAGCAATGTCAGAGAGAAGATGGTGATGAGCCAGCCCGCAAGCGTGACCCAGAAAAGTGAGAACGTTTTGGCGTTGAGCTTAAAGCGTGCGCCGTCCAGCTCTATGAGCGAAGCAATGCGGTTCATGGCGGCGGCGTTGTAGGGCGCCCAAGCCAGGATCATCAGCAACAGAGCAAGCGCGATCGAGGCAAGGCCGATGACGCCAAAATAGAGTGCAGCTTGTTCGGGCGGAGCACCGTTTTCAGCTTGTGCAATTGCATCGCCGAAGCCGAGCGTCAGCGCGATCATGAACACAATCATATACGAGACGAACAGCGCGAACAGCGAGCCGAACCATCCAATTGCGAACGGCCACCACATGCCCTTCTGCGGGCTTTCGCCGTCGTCGATGAATTGGAAGGGCTGGTCGCCGAAGCGCGCATTGTCCCACATCAGCTTGGCGCGGTTCATGCGCGCCGCGGGGGTGTACCAGCCGAGCGACAAGGTTTGCAGAATGGTCCAGCCGAACGAGGCGAAGGCGTAGCGCGCGGCTGATCCGGCGAGGCCAAAACGGATGCCGCGCCAGCGGGTGCGGGAGAGCTGATAGCGACGCATCAGGTAACGCGCGGCGGCGATCAGCGGGTTGGCGACGATGTAGAAGCCAAACGAAAGCCAGCCGGCCGTAACCGGATCCATCATCAACGGTGCGATGTAAAAGATGAAGATCGCCGGCAGGAAGAAGCAGGGCAGCGAAATCAGAAAGCCGCGGAAGAGCTCCCAGGCCGACCCCGTATATTCCAGCGGGTCGCCCATGACCCAAACGCGCGACCAAAGCCGGCGGCGCATCGCCGTGCGCGCCCAGAAGCGGTAGAGGGTGAGCGTGGCCAGAGTCAGGCCGGCGTTCTTAAGGGCAAGCTTCAGCACGTTGCCCAGCTTGCCGCTGTGGGCGAAGGCTTGCGTCGGCGCAGCTTCCAGCGTCATGAAATCCCCCGCCGCCAACCTAGCGGTGCATTGAGCCAGGGTCGATTCCGGACATGAATGCGAAAGCGCCGCCGCCCAAGAATGACCGCGAAAAGCGGTTGGCTGAGGCTCTGAAGCGCAATATTGGCCGCCGGAAGGCGGCGGTGAAGCCTGTGGATAAGAAATAGCGCTCCAGGTCGTTGGGCCAGGGCAGGGCTTGCCTTGACAACCTGCGCCCCCCCTGCGCCTCTCCGCGCCAAAATCCCTGACTCCCCGGAGCCCCTAATGCACGCCTACCGTACCCACACCTGTGGCGCCCTTCGCCCGGCCGACGCCGGCAAGGACGTACGTCTGGCCGGCTGGGTGCACCGCAAGCGCGACCACGGCGGGCTGCTCTTCATCGATTTGCGCGACAATTATGGTCTGACCCAGATCGTGATCGCGCCGTCGAGCCCGGCGTTCGCGATTGCCGAGCGGCTCCGCGCCGAAAGCGTGATCCGCATCGACGGCAAGGTGGTGGCGCGGACGGCTGAAACCGTGAATGCGAACCTGCCGACAGGCGCGGTTGAAGTCCAGGCGGCGGCGCTGGAAGTGCTGGGTGCGGCTGAAGAATTGCCGCTGCCCGTGTTCGGCGAACAGGAATACCCGGAAGACATTCGCCTCAAATATCGCTTCCTCGATCTGCGCCGCGAGAAGCTGCACAAGTCGATCCTACTGCGTAGCCAAGTGATCGCGAGCTTGCGCCGCCGCATGATTGATCAGGGCTTCACCGAGTTTCAGACGCCGATTTTAACGGCGTCGTCGCCGGAAGGTGCGCGCGACTTCTTGGTGCCGTCGCGTCTGCATCCGGGCAAGTTCTACGCGCTGCCGCAAGCTCCGCAGCAATTCAAACAGCTGCTGATGGTGGCGGGCTTCGACAAGTATTTCCAAATCGCGCCGTGCTTCCGCGATGAAGACGCGCGCGCTGATCGTAGCCCGGGCGAATTCTATCAGCTCGATTTCGAGATGAGCTTTGTCACGCAGGAAGACGTGTTCAACGCGATCGGGCCGGTCTTGGCCGGCGTGTTCGAGGAATTCGGCAATGGCAAGCGCGTGACGCCGGCCAACGAATTCCCGCGTATCCCGTATGCGGAGGCGATTTCAAAGTATGGCTCGGATAAGCCCGATCTGCGCAACCCGCTGATCCTGCAGGACGTTAGCGAGCATTTCCGCGGCGGCGGCTTTGGCGTGTTCGCGCGCATTCTGGAAAAGCCAAAAACGGCGGTGTGGGCTGTGCCCGCGCCGAACGGCGGCTCGCGCGCGTTCTGCGATAAGATGAACTCGTGGGCGCAAAGCGAAGGCCAGCCGGGCTTGGGCTACATCTTCTGGCGCGAAGGCGAAGAAGGTGGCGCGGGGCCGATCGCCAAGAACATTGGCGCTGAGAAGGCCAACGCTATTCGCGAACAGCTTGGCTTGAAGGTGGGCGATGCGGCGTTCTTCGTCGCGGGCGAGCCTGCGAGCTTCTACAAATTTGCGGGCCTCGCACGGAATAAAGTCGCTGACGAATTGAACTTGGCCGACAAGGACCAGTTCAAATTCTGCTGGATCGTCGATTTCCCGATGTACGAATGGAGCGAGGAAGAAAAGAAGATCGACTTCTCGCACAACCCGTTCTCGATGCCGAATTTCGACCACGAGAAATTCTTGAAACTCGACGTCAGCGATCGCGACACGATCGAAAAGATCACCGCGTTCCAATACGACATCGTCTGCAACGGTGTGGAGCTGAGTTCGGGCGCGATCCGGAATCACAAGCCGGAAATCATGATCAAGGCGTTTGAACTCGCCGGCTATCCGCAGAGCGTGGTGGAAGAGAAGTTCGGCGGCATGCTGAACGCGTTCCGCTTCGGCGCGCCTCCGCACGGTGGTTCGGCGCCGGGCGTGGACCGCATCGTCATGCTGCTCGCGGGCGTCGAGAACATCCGCGAAGTCATCGTCTTCCCGTTCAATCAACAGGCTCAAGACCTGATGATGAACGCGCCGGGCGAAGTGACGCCAAAGCAGCTGAAAGAGTTGCATATCCGCGTCGTCGAGCCGCCGAAGGGGTGATTGGGACGGGACCTAAGAAGCAACGTCTGGCTTCCAGCGCGATAAAGCTTTAGGTTGTCTGGGGAGAACCAGATGCGGTTGTTGCAGCTTTCGATCCTGACGCTTGGGCTATTGCTGGCGCCAAGTGCGTCAGCGCAGCAAAGTAGCGCCGTGCAGCATTATCGCGCTTATTTGTCGGCGCTGGAGCGTGGTGACGTTCAAGCGGCGGCAAGCGAAGCGCAATTGGCCCTTGAAGCGTCGCAGGCACGCGATGGCGATGGCGGGCGGACGGCGGTGCTTGCGCTCAATGTGGCGACCTCCAGACTCGCCGCTGGTGATGCCGCAGCCGCGACGCAGGCGGCGCAGTACGCGCTGAATTTGGCGCGCGGCGGCGCGGATGGTGTCAACGTCGACTTTGCCGAACTCATCTTGGCGCGGGCAAATCTGGCTCTGGGAGCGGAAGACGCGGCCGCGGTCTATGCTGAGCGACTGAGCGCCCTCTTGAACGCGCCGAGCGCGGAGACTCTTGACGACCAAGAGGTCTATCTGGCGGGCGCCCAACTCGGAAACTGGGGGCTGGAGCATAGTTCATATGAACTTGCCCAACGTGGCTGGGCGGCGGCGGGTGCGCGACCATCAGGTTCGCCGTCGGGAGCGGCTTTCGGGCTTGGTCGCGCGCGCACATACGAAGCTATTTCCATAATCCTCAATGAACTCGACCGACATCGGCTGGGACGGTTTAGTCAGGAAGACGCCTATGATGCACACGCCTTGCTGAGCGAAGCCGCGCGGGCGCTGCATCCGCTCACCGATGAATCCCCGTCTCTAGAGCTGACGGCTGCGCAGCAAATGTATGCGGAATCACGTGCCTGGATCAGTGCGCTCGAAGCCCTGCTTATGTCGGAAGGCGTGCCTGTCCCCGAAGCGCCGGAGGAGGCCCAGGGTGATGCGGATGGTTGGAGCGAAGTGGGAGCGGTCGATCTCACGCGCCCCCGTTGTCAGATGCGATTGGTAGCGTCCCCCCTGCCACGCTACGCCATTTCCGCGCAGGTTGCCGCGGTCGTGGTCTTTTTTCGCGTAAATGCGGCGGGCGAAATTGAGCACTCACAGATTGCCGCACGCGCGGGCGCTGAGCAGTTCGCTACTGAGGTCGAACGCGTAGTCGGACGGTGGCGGGTTGAGCGGGAGGAGGGTTCCACGCCGAACTGCCGAATGGAGTCCAACATTCTTCGCACTATTCGATTTGTAGCGCGACGCTAGTCGCAAACCCGGACGCGCAAGCCGCGCGGCGCGAGCGTCTCGTCGTCGCCGCAAGCCTGGTTGAGCTGTGCTTGGGTGAGGCCGTGTGCTTCGGCGAGATCGGCGCCGTGGATGCGCGCGCGCAGGAAGATCGCATCCGTCACGTCGGCGCTGTCGAACTTCATGTAGCTCAGATCGGCGTCAGTGAAATTCGCTTCGACGAATTCTGATTCTGTCCCATCGGCGCGCCGCATCACGCTGCGCGTGAAGTTTGAGCGATTGAACACCGAGTTCGACATCTTGGCGCCGGCGAGGATGCGCCCTGAAAGGTCGCAATCCTCGCACACCCCGCCATAAGCCGGTGAAAGCGCAATGCGTGTTGAGCCGCCGAACGGCCAGAACGCGAGCGCCTGGCCGCCAAACGCTACAGCCAGCGTAGCGCCCGCGATCGCGAGGAGGCGGAATTGTGTCAACACGTGGACGGCGATAGGTCCGCCCAAGTGTTCGCGCCAGTGAAATGTGGGTAAGCGAGGATTGTTACTTATTGTTTCAAGCCGTGCGACACAGTCTAACCTGTGGGCAAGGTTGTCGTTGCGCTCTCGTAAGAAGTATTCACGTTAGCCGCCGCTGGCTTCGCCTGTCGCGCCGCAGGCGGCGCATTTGCCGGATTGTTCGACGGTGAAGTGGCCGCAGGCGCTGCACGGTTCGTTGCGATAACCGGTTGCGGCTGGGCGCGCGGGCGCTGCGGTCGGCTTCTCGTCGCGACGATCGCGGGACTCGGCAGCGCGCGGGCGCAGCATCACGAGATTGTCGGGCGATGCGCCGCGAGCGAATCCGCGCGAGATGAGGCGGGCGGCGCTCTCGGCGTCTTGCGCGTGCTTGGAGAGCCCGTCGCTGCGCGCTTCGAATGGATCGACTTGGGCGAGGTCGGCGCGGCCGAGATACGAGACGGCGAGTTCGCGGAAAATGTAGTCGAGGATCGACGTGGCGTGGCGGATGGTGTCGTTGCCGCGCACTTCGCCGGCGGGCTCGAAGCGTGTGAACAGGAAGGCGTCGACATATTCTTCAAGCGGCACGCCATATTGCAGGCCGATCGAGATCGAGATCGCGAAATTGTTCATCAGCGAGCGGAAGGCCGCGCCTTCCTTGTGCAGATCGATGAAGATTTCGCCGAGTTCGCCGTCGTCATATTCGCCGGTGTGCAAATAGACTTTGTGGCCGCCGACTTGGGATTTTTGGATGTACCCCTTGCGGCGCTCGGGCAGACGGCGGCGCTCAACGCGCGCGGGGGCCGGTTGCGCTGGCGCAGCAGCGATGATCGCGGGTGTTGGCGCAGGCGATGTTGGCGCACTGGGGCGCGATTCCTCTGCGACGTCCTCTTCGAGCGCTGGCAGCGTGAGCGTGATCGGCGGCGCTTCGGCGCGGATGTTGATCAGCGCAATGCCGGCCGCTTGTGCTGCTGCAAGCAATTCGGCGCGGCGTTCGTTACTGGCGTCGCCGAGCGCGATGTCGAGCGCGGTGCGTGCATACGGCGCGACAGCGGCGGCCATCGCGATGCGCGCTTCAGGCGCGATGTCGCGATCGCTGGCGAAAATGGCGGCGTGTGCGTCAGGCAAGATCGGCGCGCCCTTGAGATCGCCCGCGCCCGTGCAGAACGCCTCGGCTGCAGCGATGTCGTCTTCGCTGAAGCCGAGCGTTTTTAGAAGATCACCGCGCTTGCCGGCGGCGACGTCGGGCGGAAGCTTCAGCACCTCTTGGCAAAGCTCCGGTCCGATCACAAGCGGATGCACGGCGGCGCGCAGGTTGAACGCATCGGCGGCGGCTTCTTCGATGGCTTCGAGCGCGGGCTCGGTGAGGCCGAGTTTTTCGAGGCGTTCAAGATTGACGCCCGGTGCGCCGCGCAGGGTGCGGCGGCCTTCGACGTGAAGCGTGAGCGCGTTGATCTCGTCAGCGTTGTAGCCAAGCGTGGCGAGGCCGGCGCGCGCGTCGTCGCTGAGCATGCGACCGAAGCGGCCGTCCTCGCGTTGGCCGAAACCGGCGACGCTGGGTGCGGGCGCGGCGCCGAGAGCGGAGACGCCCAGACGCCGCGCACTGCCAATGTCACGTGCGAAAGCGATCGCGACGGAGGCGCGCAGACCCGCGTTCTTCGCACCCGGTAGGCCGCGATAGATCGTTTGCGCGCGCGCGGCGATAGCGCCTTTGAGTGACGCCGCCGCGTCACGCGCAGCTTTCACCGACGCTTCTTCCGTGCGTTTCGACTTGCTCCATTCCGGGTAGGCGTGCTTGGCGTCGGCAAGGGCGGCGCTTTCGGAGATCGCGGTGGCGTGCGCGAGTGCGGCGACAGATGCGGCAAGCGTGCGGCCAGCATCGCTGTCGTAGGCGAGGCCCGCGCGCATCAGCAGCGCGGCGAGGCCTTCCAGACGAATGAGGATTGGGCGGCGCGGCGCGCCATGCGCGCCATGAGCTGCGTCGAGTGTTTGTACGAGTGCGCGGATCGCGGCTTCGAAGCCGGCGATGTCGAAGGTCTTGTCGGCATCGTGGAAGCGCGAGAGTGCGATGCCGGCGCCGATAACGCTGGTTTCGTCGGATGCAGCGAACGCGCCGGTGGGATCGATGGCGCCTTCGCCAAATGCGGTGAGGCTGTGTGCGCCAGCCTCTGCCGCAGCGATGGCGACGCGACGCCGCGCGGGATCGGCGCCGGCGTCCAGTGCTGCACTGTAAGCGCCACGTGTCACGGCGCCGGCCAGGGCCGCGAGAATATCAGCGTCTGGTGCGCCGGCGAGACGCGCGGCGGCGGCTTTGCGGCGGACGCCGCCGTTCTCGATGTTCAGGCCGTTGCGCACGGCTTCGATGGCGAGATCGGCGAGCGCTGTGTCGAGCGCGCGCGCGCCGGCGGCGAGGGCTGCGCCAGCGCGGATGCGCGCGGCTTCATCCGCAACCAAGCTATCGCCATCACAACGCACCAGAATAGAGGCGCCGTCGCGGCCTTCCGGATCGGCCATGCGCGCGGCGGCATCGAGCGCATCGAGCGCGGCCGGCGTCGGATTGCCGGCGATGCCAATTTTGGCGCCGGCGGCGAGCAGTGTTTGCGCGCGCGCGATCGCGCTCAATTCTTCGCGCTTGTCCTTCGGCCAATGCAGAAGTGCAGCGGAGAGAGCGAGTTCGGCGCCGTCCGCTATCGCCGCGCGCAGCAGTGGCGGATCGAGCGTGACTTGGCCCGCGGCGATCAGTGCGTTGAGGCGATCGGCCAGCGTGTTGTCCTCAGCCCAGAGGCCCAACCTGGCGGTCGCTCGGGCCAGCGCCTTGGTGATGCTCGGCCCGGCAGGTGTATCCACGGCGATCCCAGCTTCGAGGGCGGCTTGCACCATGGTCTCGGACCATTGCGCGGGCGCTTGAGCGGCGGAGCGCGATTCCTGATCGAAGTCCTGAGCCATGGAGAGTCTCCTATGGGCCCGGAACATACGCTTGCGTCGCGTATCGGATCAATATCTAGTATGAAACGACCGGGGATTATCCCAAGATATTGTTTCGCACCCGCACTGGACGCCGCGCGGGCGCTTCGTCATATTGCGGCCGCCGCGAACCAGGGCCGCAATACTGGCGCGGAGGAGTCTCAATTCAGCCCATGCTTAAGCGCATCTTCACCTGGTGGAACGGGGCCACTCTGGGGGCCCTGTTCGATATCGGCCGCCGAGGAGCCTTCGTGGGCGAAGACGAGCAAGGCAATCGCTATTACGAGGAGCGCCGGCCGAGCATCGAAGGCCGCAAGCGCCGCTACGTCATTTATAATGGGTTGGCTGAAGCCTCGCGCGTGTCGCCGGATTGGCATGGTTGGATGCACCACACGCTCGCCGAGCCGCCGACGGTGCAGCCGCTGAAGCGGCAAAAGTGGGAAAAGCCGCATCAGCCGAATTTGACTGGCACTGTGTTCGCATATCGCCCGAAGGGTTCAATTGCGCGCGGTGGCGAGCGCCAAGCGTCGAGCGCGGATTACGAAGCGTGGACGCCGGACGCCGCGGAGCCGCGCTCATGAACAATTTCGAACGCTGGGGCGAGACGATCGTCGGCGCGGCGGTTGCTGTGGTGGCGATCGGCTTCTTCGTGTTCGCCGCCACGCAAGCGGGCGCGACGAGTAGCGCGAACGGCTACGAATTGTTTGGTCGCTTTCAGCGCGTGAATGGCGTGGCGGTTGGAACGGATGTTCGCATTTCGGGCGTGAAAGTCGGGGTGGTCCGCAGTGTTGAATTGGATCCCGAAACTTACGAAGCGCGCGTCGTCATGGTGATCAATGATGGCGTGCAAATTCTAGATCAGTCTGCTGCGCAGGTTTCTGCCGATGGCTTGCTGGGGGGCGCTTACATCGCAATTGAGCCGTCTGGTCTCGATCCTTTGCCGCCGGGCGGCGAGATCGCCTACACTGAAGGTGACAAAGACTGGCTGACGCTGTTTGCAGGCTTCGCCCAATCGCAAGGCCAAAGCCAATCTCAGGAAGAAGCTCCGACTCCATGATCCGCACGCTTGTCGCCGCGCTTGTGTTTTTCATAGCCGCTGTGGGTCCAGCCCACGCGCAGCGCGCTGTTATTCGCGGTCTCGACAAAATCACCGGTCATGCCCGTGATTACACGCTGACGATCGGCCGGGCCGAGCGCGTAGGCTCGCTTGAGGTGATCGCGCGGGCATGCACCAAGAGCGCGCCGGAAGAAACGCCGGAAGTGCGCATCTATGTCGAAGTGTTCGACAATCCGCCGGCGCGTGAAGGCGAGGAGGCCGAGCGCGCGGAAATCTTCCACGGCTGGCTGTTTGCCTCGAGCCCGGGCCTCAATGCTGTGGACCACCCGACGTGGGACATTTGGGCGATCGACTGCCGTTAGTCGCTCGCGAGCTTCGCCCGCGATAGTTGAATCACCTAAGGGAAAGAACACTTCGGCGTTAAGCTGATGCGCGACGGCGGCTGAACGCACGCCGGTAGGGAGGTGCGCATGCGCATCATGGGCCACAATTGGTTGGCGATCATAGCGGCGGCGATCGCGATCTACCTGATTGAGTACGTCATCTTCGGCATGATGATGACCGGCGAACAATATATGGCGATGACCGGACTCACGCCCGAGAGCGTCGATTACGGCTTAGCTAGGATGCCAGTCGGCGCGGTTATGCCGGTTCTTGCGGCGATCGGTTTGTCGATGGCGATTAAATGGCGGGACAAGCCCGGCTGGATCGGAGGCGTCACCACGGCGCTGCTGGTCGCAATCCTGTTTGTCTTCCCGACCAGTCTTTACTCCTACGTCTATGGCGGCCACAGCGAACAATTCGTGGCGATCAACTTGGCGCATTTCCTGGTCTGTTACGCGGCCGCGGGGGCCATCCTAGGCGCGTGGAAGTAATTTAGGGCGACATGCGCGCTCGGCGGTGGGGCGATAGGTGGATCAAGCCTATTGCCTTACGGCCTTATTGCCGTACTGCCTTAGCCGCATGCGCATTCTCTGCACCAATGATGACGGCATTCACGCGCCTGGGCTGAAGATCTTGGAGAAGATCGCGCGTGCATTCTCCGATGATGTGTGGGTGATCGCGCCAGAAAATGAGCAATCGGGCGCGTCACGAGCGTTGACGCTGACGGCGCCGATCCGGGTGCGGGAGGCGGGCGAGAAGCGCTTCGCCATCACAGGTACGCCGACGGATTGCGTGCTGCTGGGTGTGGAGCATCTGATTGAAGGCGCGAAACCTGACCTCGTGCTCTCGGGCGTCAATCGCGGACAAAATATCGCCGAGGATGTGACGTTTTCGGGCACGATCGCAGGCGCGATGCAGGGCATGCAGTTTGGTATTCCCGCGATCGCGCTTTCACAGGCGCGCGGGTTTCGTGGCGAAGAAGCGGCGATCCCTTGGGAGACGGCGGAGGCTTTTGGAGCTGGGATCGTCGGCCAATTGCTGAAGCACGGCTGGCCCAAAGACGTATTGATGAACGTGAATTTCCCCGACTTGCCGCCTGACCAAGTGAAGGAAGTCGAGATGACGACCCAAGGCCGACGCGATCAGCACATCATTTACGCGGACAAGCGCCAAGACCTGCGCGGCAATTCCTATTTCTGGCTGGGCTTTCGCGGCCAATTATCGAGCCCGCCGCGGGGGACGGATTTGCGCGCCATCTACGAAGGTCGCATTTCCGTCACGCCGCTGCATATCGATCTGACTCACATGCAGACGATTCATGACCTCAAAGGCGTATTGGGCGGCGCGCCGCCAAAGATGGAGTAGGGCTTGAGCGATCCCGCACGCTTGATGCGCTTTGTCCTGGAGATGCGCCAAGCTGGCGTGACGGACGCGCGCGTGCTGGCGGCAATGGAGCGCACCTCGCGCGCGCACTATGCCCCGACGCATCTCGAGGGGCTTGCGCTCGATGATGTCGCGCTGCCGCTCGGACACGGTCAGAGTATGACCAAACCCTCTCTGATCGGACGTATTGTGACCGCCCTTGATGTGCGACCAAACGATAGTGTGCTTGAGATCGGGACGGGGTCCGGCTTTCAGACCGGCGTGCTGTCGAATCTCGCGCACAGGGTCGTTTCCGTTGAACGCTGGCGCGACCTCGCGGCTGAGGCGCGCGGCAAGTTTGGACGCGCGCGGTTGATGCGGACTTACGCGCATGTCGGCGATGGCTATTCGGGCTGGGAAGACGATGCACCGTATGACCGGATTGTCGTCAACGCGGCGCTGGAGGACATTCCGCCCGCATTGCTGGAGCAATTGAAACCGGATGGCGTGCTGGTGGCCTCCATCGGCGATCGCCTGATTCGCTACCGCGGCGGCTCGCGCGAGGACTTGGGGGCGCTCAAGTTGCCGCCGCTCGAGCGGGGTTTGGAAGAGGGCGAGCTGGCGGCGCCGACTTAATTTGCGACCGCAGCCGATTCTGCGTGAGAGTGGAGGCGTATGACGCGCGCTGTTCTCTTGCTTGCGCTGTTGGCTGGCGCGTGCGCTTCGGCGCAGCCGGCGCCAATTTCGTATGGTCGCGGTGAGGCCGCGCCGCCGCGTGCGCCGGCCAGGATCGAAGACCGGCGGACGCCTGCCCCGGTAGAGACGCGAGCGCCGGCGAGGACGCCAGCGGCTCAAGAGGCGCCCGATTGGGCGGCGAGCGACGGCACGCCGCTGTCGACGTGGGCGCTGCAACCAGGCGAGGCCCAGCCCTACGATCCATCGGCCTTGCCACGCACGCATCGCGTCGGCGTCCATGAATCCCTCTATGACATCGCCTCCCGTTACCAAGTGCCGTTGCGCGCGCTGATCGATCAGAATGGATTGGAGCCGCCCTATGCGCTCACGCCCGGGCGCGAATTGCGTCTGCCGCCGCCGCGGTTTCACACCGTCGCCCAGAACGAGCGCTTCGAGGACATTGCGCGCGCGTACAATGTCGATACGCGCTCGCTGGCGCTGCTGAACCGGATGAGTGCGCCCTATCGCGTGCGCGTGGGCGACCGCATCGTGCTGCCAGCGATGGCGCGCGCCGAGCCGCCGCAGTCCTCAGCGTCGGCGCCCGCCCAGGCGGCTGCGTCAAGTGGCGCTCCGGCGGCGACAGCGGCGAACGCGCATCTGGTTTTGCCCATGCGGGGGCGGGTCGTGGCGCGGTTCGGCGCCCAGCCGAGCGGCGGGCGCTTGGACGGGATCGAGATCGCGGGCCGCGAGGGCGATCGGATCAGTGCGGCGGCCGACGGGGACGTTGTCTATGCGGGCTCGGACCTCCCCGCCTATGGCGAATTGGTTTTGGTCCGGCACGCCAACGATCTCGTCACCGCCTATGCCTACACGCGTCGGGCACTTGTGCGCGAAGGCCAGAGGGTGCGCGCGGGAGAGGCGATCGCTGAACTCGGGGGGCGTGCGGACGGTGGCGCGCGCTTGCTGTTTCAAGTGCGACAGGGCAGCACCCCGGTCGATCCCGCGCCGCTGCTAGGACTGACAAATTAAGGACTTATCTGCGGCGAAACGGCGCGAAGGTTCGCTCTAGAGCGATTGAAAAGGCGCGGGCTGGCTATATATTCGCCGCCTTCGCGGGGCAGGACGCTCCGGTCAAATCTCAACGGTCGCAGCGGCCCTTCCGACGCGCCGCAAATTGCGAGGATCAATGTTCATCTCAGAAGCTTATGCGCAGACCGCAGCCGGCGGCGATCCGACGACGGCGGTGTTCATGCAGATGCTGCCGCTCATTCTGATCGTGGTGGTGTTCTATTTCTTTCTGATCCGGCCGCAGCAACAAGCCCGCAAACGGCACATGGAAATGATCGCCAATCTGAAGCGAGGCGATGTCGTGGTCACCTCGGGCGGCTTCATCGGCAAAATCAAGTCGGTGCAAGATGACGAAGCGCGTGTCGAACTCGCGCCGAACGTGGAAGTGCGTGTTGTGCGCGGCACCATCGCCGAAGTGCGTGGCAAGACCGATCCCGCGCCCGCGAACGATTCCAAGCCGGAATAAATCTCATGCTGCAAGTCGCGCGCTGGCGCATCATTCTGGTCGCCGTGGTGACCGTGTTTGGGATTGCGTTCGCATTCCCGAACTTCCTGCCGCAAAGCGCGCGCGACAGCTTGCCCGGCTTCCTGCCACGGCAAGCCATCAATCTGGGTCTCGACCTGCAGGGCGGTTCGCAATTGCTGCTCGAAATTGACCGCGCGGCGATGCAGCGCCAGCAGCTCGACAACGTAGCCGATCAAATGGCGGCGGCCCTGCGCGAGGCTGAACCGGCCATTCGCTATACGGGCCGGGGCGTTGTTGGCGACGCCGCACGTGTGCGTTTGGTCGACCCCACGCAGATGGAGGCGGCGCAGCGTTTGTTGCGTCCGTTGGCGCTCTCCTCGACGGGCGGCGCAGAGATTTTGACCTTCAGCTCAGGTGCGGAAGGGTTGATTGAGGCGCGGATCACTGACGTGCATATGCGCGAGTTGAGCCGCCAAGCCGCGCAGCAATCGATCGAAATCATCCGCCGCCGGATCGACCCGACTGGCACCAGCGAAGTGACGATCGTCCGCCAAGGCGATGATCGCATTGTTGTTCAGGCGCCTGGCGTCAGCGATCCGGAAATGCTTAAGGAGCGCATCGGCCAGACAGCGCTGATGACATTCCACATGGTGCGCGAGATGAGCGCCGAGGAAGCGGCGTCAGGCCGCTTGCCGCCGGGCACGATGGTCGTACAGCCCTATCCGGGCGGCCGCGGCGCCGGGCCAGAGGTGGTGGAACGCCGTCCGCGCTTCACTGGTGAACGCTTAGTGCGCGCGAACCCGTCCACCGACGCGCAGACGGGCGAGTTTGTGCTGAGCTTCCAACTGGATTCCCAGGGCAGCACGTTGTTTTGCCGCATTACCCGCGAATTCACCGGACAACGCTTCGCCATTTTGCTCGACAACCAGGTGCTGACGGCGCCGAGCATCAATGAGCCGATCTGCGGCGGCTCCGGGCAGATATCCGGCGGCTTTACTGCGGAAACTGCGAACGAACTCGCTGTGATGCTGCGCGCTGGCGCGCTGCCGGTGCCGCTCACGGTGATCGACGAGCGCACCGTGGATGCGAGTCTTGGCCAAGACGCCATCAATGCTGGAACGACCGCTTCGATTATCGCTGGCGTGGTCACCTTCGTGTTCATGGTGCTGGCGTATGGCCTCTTCGGCGTGTTCGCCTGTATCGCCCTGGTGGTGAATTTCGTGCTGTTGATTGGCGCCATGAGCATGGTGGGCGCCGCGCTCACCTTGCCTGGCATCGCCGGTCTTATCCTCACGATCGCCATGGCCGTGGACGCCAACGTCATCATCTACGAGCGGATGCGCGAAGAAGCGCAGGCGGGGCGAAGTCCCGCGCTTTCGATCGACGCCGGGTTTAGCCGGGCGATGATCACCATCATCGACGCCAACTTGACGACGATTCTGGCGGCGATGATCCTCTTCCAGTTTGGGGCCGGCCCCGTGCGCGGCTTCGCCTGGACGCTGTCGATCGGCGTGATCACGTCCGTGTTCAGCGCCGTGTTGGTGACACAGCTTTTGATCGCTTGGTGGTTCCGCATGGCGCGGCCCAAGCAGATGCCGATTTAAGAGGACGGGAAATCATGGCTTCGTTCTGGCCTCTTATTCGCCTGCTGCCGAAGAAGACGAACTTCACGTACGTGAAATTTGCTGGGTTCGCCGCGGTGCTCTCAATTCTCGCTGTGAGCGCCTCGATCATTTCGGTTTTCACTGGCGGCTTTCGTGCAAACCCAATCGAGATCTATCAGCAAGCCGATGGCTCGCCGCTAGCGCGTATCGGCGCGATCATGGAACGCGGCTTCAATCTCGGCATCGATTTTCGCGGCGGCACATCGATTCTTATCGAAGCCCCTGGGCCGATTGACCAAGAAGCGTTGCGTGCGCTTGGACGTAGCGCCCAAGAGGGCGACGTCGAAGTTCAGGGTACGACCTGCCGTCCGACCAATGCGCCGCCCTATTGCGCGATCCTGAATTTCGAGACCGCACCAGACCAATCGGCGACCGTTGAAGAGATTCGCGCGGGCCTCGGTGCGGTGGCGCAGGGCGCGCGCATCGCGAACGTGGATTCTGTCAGCGCCAAGGTTTCGGAAGAACTCTTCTCCGGCGGTCTGATCGCGCTTGGTCTCGCGATCCTGTTGATGCTGGTTTACATCTGGTTCCGATTTGAATGGCAGTTCGGCCTCGGCGGCGTGCTGGCCCTGTTCCACGACGTGATTTTGACGCTCGGCCTGTTCTCGATCTTCCGCCTGGAATTTACGCTCACCATCATCGCCGCGTTGCTGACGATCGTCGGTTATTCGATGAACGATACGGTTGTTGTGTTCGATCGCATTCGCGAGAATCTGCGCAAGTACAAGAAGATGCCCCTGGGCGAGCTGATCGATCTCTCGCTCAACGAGACACTCTCCCGAACGATTATCACGGGTTGTACGGCGCTGTTTGCGCTGATCGGCTTGTATTTTGTCGGCGGAGAGGCGCTTTCGGGCTTCGCGCTTGCCATGATTTTCGGCATTGTCATCGGCACGTACTCGTCGCTCTACGTTGCCGCACCGGCGATCCTCATCTGGGGCGTCAAGCGCGGGCGGGAGGGCGGCGAAGCGCGGGGAGCGCCGCAGACGGCGGGCTAGGGCAAAGACCCCTCGCTCCGCGCGTGCCGGCTGGAGGGAGAGGGCATGGCCTGGTTTTTGTCTAATCTGCGTTACGTGGCGTGGACGGCGCTGGCCGTCGGCGCGCTGTTTTTGATCTATTTTGCGATGGGCGTTGCAGGCTTCGGCTTCGGCGATCCCGGCTTCTGGGAAGCGATCTGGCGCTGGAGTCACGTGCTGGCCGGCATCATGTGGATCGGCCATCTCTATTATTTCAATTTCACTCAGATCCCGAACATGCCGAAGATCCCGGACGAGCAGAAGCCTGCCGTCACCAAGGTGATCGCGCCGGCGGCGCTGTTCTGGTTTCGCTGGGGCGCGATGGCGACCTTGATCACTGGGCTCGCGCTGGCGGGCAACCAAGGGTATTTGCTGCAGGCGCTCACTCTGGGCGCAGCCGATGATCCGAGCTTTGCCGTGCCAAAGCATATTCTGATCGGCATCGGCATGTGGCTGGCCATCATCATGTGGTTCAACGTCTGGTTCATTATTTGGCCGAACCAGCAAAAGGCGTTGAACATCGCCAACAAGTATCCCGATCTCGACGCCGCCGCGAAGGCTGCAGCCGGCAAGACGGCGATGCTGTTCTCCCGCACGAACACGTTCTTGTCCGTGCCTATGCTGGTGGCGATGACGGGGGCCACCACGCTGTTCTAAGGACAGTGAGTTGCGAATAGCGAATATTGATTAGTGGGTAGGGGCGCTGCGGAGACGTGGCGCCCCTATTCGCTATTCGCTACTGACTATTCGCGCATGGAAGCTTTGGACGCCCTCGTTCGTCGCGTGGACGAAGATCGTTGGCTGGCGACGCGTTTTGCGTCGGCGGATGCGCGCGCGAAGCTCATCGCGCTTTACGCGGTCTATTACGAAATCGCGCACTCGACGGAGGCTGTGCGTGAAGCGGCGTTGGGCGACATCCGGCTCGAATGGTGGCGCGCCGGCGTCGAAGAGATCGCGGAAGGTAAGCCGCCGCGCGCGCCAGCTCTCGGCGCGCTGAGAGAAAGCGGCGCGCCGCTCGGCGTGTTGCCTGAGATCATCGCCACGCGCGCGCGCGATCTGGATGCGGCTCCGTTCGCGAGTTGGGCGGAGCTAGACGCTTACGTCGACGGCACTGCTGGCGCTTTGATGCGTGGCGCGGTCGAGGCTTGCGCGCCGGGTGCTGCAGAGGCTGCACAGGGGTTCGTGGAAACCGGCGCGCGCGCCTGGGGTTATACGGGTCTCTTGCGCGCCGCGGCGCATTGGCGGTCGCGGGGCAGGAGCGTGATCCCGCGCGAGGGGAGCTTGGAAGAGTTGAAGCAACGGGCGTGGGCGGCCTATGGCGCGGCGCGCAAGACATCACGCAGCGTGTCTGCCGACGCGTTCGCGGCGATCGGCTATGTCGCGTTCGCGCCGCGCTATCTTAAGGCGATGGCGCAGGAGCGGGATCTCTCGCTCTTCGCGCGCCATTCTGCGTTGATAGCGGCGGCGGCGACGGGACGGGTTTAGCGGCGGGCTTGGCGTTCGCGCGCTTCGCGGGTGGCTTCGCGCAAGCGAGCGTCAAGGCGCGTTTGGTCGAAGCCCGAGATAAGCTCGCCATTGATGACAAAGCCTGGCGTTCCGCTGATCTGGAAGTCCACGGCGTGTCCGCGATTGTCTTCAAGCAGCGCGGTGATCTCAGGTGTTTCCATGCCGCGCCGCATGCGAGAGACATCGATGCCGGATTGGCGCGCGATGCGGTCGATTTCAGCGGAGGTGAGTTGCTGGTTGAGCGGGAAGCTCATCAAAGCTTGGTGAAATTGCCAATAGCGGCCTTGCGGGCGCGCAGCCAGAACAGCGCGAGCTGCTTCCATGGATTCCGCCGAGAGGATCGGCAATTCTTTGAACACCACGCGCACGTCGTTGCGCGTACGCACGACATCGCTCAGCCATTCAAGTGCGGCGTGGCAATAGGCGCAGCGGTAGTCGTAGAATTCGACGATTGTGATCGGCGCGTTGGCAGGGCCCATCGAGAAATCGCGAGGATCGTTGCGGATTTGCTGCCAACGCTCGGCGGTGATGCGCGTCTCCAACGCGTCGAGCGCTTCGCGCAACACATCCGGATTTCGCACTAGATAGTCGCGAACGATGGCGCGGATCTCCGCCTGCTCCTGCGCATTAAAGTTCTGCGCCGCCGCGTTCGACGGCAAGTTCATGACGCAGACGAGGAAAGCGGCGATAAGAAAGCGCGCCATCAGGCGATCTCCAAGATATCGGAGATCAGGACATGGCGGCTTTCAGCTCAGGGAGCAAGTCAGCGGGCTAACTGCGCCGCCTTTCAGCGCGCTCCCGCACTTCGTTGCCGGAGAATGTCACGATGTCGGTCGCGCGCTGGTAAGAGGGTGTATTGCGCGGCAGCGTGCGACGCGCGCGTTCGGCGAAATTGAGCGCCGACCCATAATCGCCAAGGGCGAAGTTCTGCTCGGCGGATGCGAGTTCCGCCAGGCCTTGTTCGCCGCGCAGATCGCGCGCCTGGGCGAGTTCACGCCAAGCAAAGGCGTTGTCCGGCTCACGTGCGACGACCTGCTGGAGAATTTCGATGGCCTCGTCGGCGCCCGCGCGTTCGTGGGCGGCAACCAGCGCGCGCGCCAAATTTACCTGCAGCAAGGGTTGCCCTGGTGAGAGCTCCAGCGAGCGACGGTGATAAGCGATAGACTCTTCCGCTCGGCCGTTTTCGAACAGAATCTGGCCCATCAATTCCTGGTAATAAGGGTTGCTCGGGTCTTCCGCGATCAGGCTGTCCAGTTCTTGCCGCGCGCGCGGCAGATCGGAAACGCGATAATAGGCGACCGCGCGCGCATAACGCGCGGGCTGCGATTGGTCGCGCAGCGGATAGCGCGCCAAGGTTTGCCCCTGAGACTGGATGAAGCCGATCAGCTTCGCCTGCATGAATTGGAAGCGGCGGATATTTTCCGGCGTATCCACTGCATCGCGGTGCGGATTGTTGGCGACGCGCTGGCGCAACGCCTCGACGCGGTCCGATGAATAGGGGTGCGTCATCATGTAAGGCGGCATGCGGCGCGTCATGAATTCGTACGGGCGCATGTTGCGGTTGAAGAAGCTGATGAGGCCTTCGCCAGATTGGCCGCTTTGCTCAAGGAATTGCGCGCCGGCTTGGTCGGCGGCCGATTCCTGCACCTGGGTGTGGCGCACGAAGTTGGACATCGCGAATTGTTGCGAGCCGGCGATGAGGGCCGCGCC
>NZ_DASVYD010000037.1:0-52465 GCF_036392335.1 Vitreimonas sp. | reverse complement strand
ACGGCCCGCCGCGGGAGACGCCCATGACAGTCCAGCCCGATGCAGCAGATGACTCACGGCCATCGCCCGCGCCGATAACGGCCATTCGCGCTGCGCCGCCAAAGCCGCGACGCCTCTCGCGCAAGACCTTGATGGCGGGCGCCCTTGGCCTCGGCGCCCTTATCGCGTTTGCGCTCATCAACGGACTGTCGGAACGCGATCGCACGCCGGCTTCTGGCGAAGAAGGCTCGCAAACTGTCCAAGCCTCTAATCCGCCGGAGAACATTCGCGAGGCGCCTGCAAACTATGATCTCGCGAATTTACAGCCGCCCGAAGAAGACCGCGATTATTTCTGGGGCGATCACGCGCCAGCTGACGCAGGCCTGGCTGCCCCGGAGGATGCCGGCCCTGCTTCATACGAGCCGGTTCGCCCCTCACCGCTTGAAACGGAGGCGGACGCGGCGCGCACGTCATCCATTCTCTTTTCAGGGCGCCGCGAAGGCGCGGCGTCTGCAAGCGCGCAGAGCTTCAGTGAAAATGGCCGGGGCGCCGCCTTCCTGAATGGTCAGCGCGGACGTGACGACGGCGTGCTCGACGCAGCCTACGCGCCGCCCCGCTCGCCCTACACGGTTCAAGCCGGCGCCACGATCTCTGCCGCGCTCATCACCGCGCTCAATTCCGACCAACCCGGGCGCGTCATTGCTCAAGTGAGCGAGAACGTCTTTGACAGCGTCACCGGCGAGACATTGCTTATCCCGCAGGGCGCGCGTCTGATCGGCGCATATGATGCCGATACGGCTTATGGCGAGCGGCGCCTTCTGGTTGTCTGGAACAGGCTCATCATGCCGAACGGGTGGTCGATCCCGCTGCGCGCCATGCCCGGGGCCGACGCCGCGGGAAGCGCGGGTCTGACCGGCGACGTTGACGCCCACATTAGCCGCATCGCGGTCGCCTCGCTCATCTCCGCCGTGCTTGGCGTCGCCGCCAATGAAAGTGAGGACGAAGACGACGCGAGGCTTTCGCAGAGCATCGGCGATGCCGCCGCGCAGCAGGCTGCGCAGACTGGATCGCGTCTCATCGATCGTGAACTGAATGTGCGTCCGACATTGCGGGTACGCGCAGGCGCGCGCGTCCGGGTGCTCGTAAGCCAAGACATTCAGCTGCGCCCATACCCACCGTGAAGAAACCGCGCGCCAAAAAGCAGCCCCTGCCGCAACCCGATCTCTTTGGCGAGGGCGCCCAATTCTCGCAGGCGCCCAAGCAAACATCGTCGCGCGCACCGCCTGCGCCAAGCTCGCGCCGTGGGCGCGTCGTTACTCCGCCGCCTCTTCTGCTCAACGTCCGAGAAGCCGCCGCGCGCCTTGGCCTTTCCAAGTCGACCTTGGACAAGATGCGCTGCGCCGGCAAAGGGCCCCGATACGTTAAATCGACCGATAAAGCGGTGCGATACGACCCAGCCGATCTCGACGCATGGATCGCCGCGCGACGCAGCAAAGACGCCGCCGGGGCCAATTAGCCCCCAGCCTTCGCGCCAATCACCGCTTGAACGCCTTGAAACCGCCAATTAATGTAGTTACGTAAATGTACGAATGGGACCCGAATAAGGCGCGCGCGAACAAAGCCAAGCATGGGGTCGCGTTCGACGCTGCCCATGAGTTCGATTGGGATGAGGCTTTGGAGGTCGAAGACACGAGCGAAGATTACGGCGAGGAGCGTTGGGTCGCGATCGGCCCAATCAAGGCCCATCTTCATGTCCTTGTTTATACGCCCCGCGGCGCCAACCACAGGATCATCAGTTTGCGCAAAGCCACGAAAAAAGAAGCAAAGGCCTATGTCGAAGCGAAAGCCCAATAACATCCGTCAGAGCGACTGGGACGCGGTAGACTCTCCCGAACTCTCGGATGTGATGCTGAAACAGCTGACGCCGGCGCGAGGGCCGGGCCGCCCCCGCGCGCTCAATCCAAAGCAAAGTGTTACGTTACGTCTCGATCGTGATGTCGTCTCTCACTTCAAAGCGACCGGCACGGGCTGGCAAACCCGCATCAACGCCACGCTCAAAGCGGCGGCAGGAGGTAGCGCCATGACGAAGAATGATCGCTATGTCGTGAAGCATGGCGATGGCTGGGCCGTGAAAGCCCCTGGCGCCTCGCGCGCTAGCGCCGTTGCGCCGACGCAAAAGCAAGCCGAAGCGCGCGCCAAGGAGATCGTGAAGAAGCAAGGCGGCGGCGAGGTCCGCATTCAAGGACGCGATGGGAAGATCCGGGATTCCGACACAGTGAGGAAGGGCCGCGACCCCAATCCGCCAAGAGACAAGAAGCACTGATCACAATTGGCAGGCGGCAGCTGGCGCGAAAGCGATCGAAGCCCGAAGGGCCGAGACGCGCGCGCGCTTTATCGGTGCGCGGCTCGGTTCACGAGAGCGCGTCCCGCGCACAGCGCGGGTTCGCCTATCATGAAATCTTCTTCTTCGGTTTCAGCATTTCCAGACTCAACACCAACGCATCGAGATCCGTGGCATTGAGCGCTACGACTTCCGCCTTGGTGTAGAATGGTCGTGAGACTCCGACATAGACGCGCGGCGGTCGCTTCCTGTGTTGCTTGCAGAATTTGCACGATAGCCGCTTAGCGAGATCGGCAACGCGTCCCTCAGTGCCATAGAGCTTCACCAGTTCGATCGCCGTGAAGAGCGTGCCACGCGCGCATCCCGTGCAACCGAAATAGAGCCCGCTCAGTCGCCCGAGCTGGCCAAACTTCACTGGCACTTTCTCCTCGTAAGCCACGTGACTACTCGCACCCCGAACGAGGCGCCCCTCCTCGCAGAGACGTCTTGCACGCTCAACCAATTTGTGCTTGTTTTGTTCTCGCATCGGGGGGACCGATTGGCGCCAGCCAATCACGTCGAGACATCAGCGCCCTTCTCTTCAACGCTTGAAGAAGGCGCGTCTCGTCATGGGCCGTCTCTATCTGACCGCACGCGAGTACGAAGCGCTGCTGAAAAAGCAGAACGGCGCCTGCTGCGTCGATGAGTGCGAAGAGACTGAAGGGTTGATCGGCGAGCACTCGACGCCGAACGCATGGCGGCGCGCCAAGCCTGACCAGCTCATGTGCGCGCGCTGCCACAAGGTCAAAACGCTTCGCGACATCAAGAACATTTGGAAGGTGAAGCGCCTCAACGGTGAAGCGCTGTCGCAATACGAACGCCGCCGCCGCTATGGCGCCCAGCTGCGCGGCCGGACCCTTCAATTGCGGCGCGATCAGCCCGGAGCTTCAACATGGAGGCGTTAGTTGTCGCCTGTGCTGCGCTGGTCGCTCTTGTCTTGATCGACGCCGGCTATTGGATTGCGGTGAGCTTGGCCCGATGGGCGCCTGTGATCGCCACAGGCGTAGCAGCGGCGTGGTTCGCTATGCGCGCAGGACTGCATCCGACGGAAACTTTGATCGTTGTGGGGCTCGCGAGCTTGTTAGTGCGCCATCTACGCCGAACCGGCTCCTGAAACCGCCAGCTTATGTCACGCGGCTCAGCGCGCGGGCCGTGACGAGCCAGCCGATGAGTTGGCCGTCAACATCCGCCTCCGAGGTCAAGCGAACTTCATTGTGCCAGCGATTGCGCGATACTTGTTCCGATTTGCGAATGCGCGGTCCAGCCAATGGTTTTTCCAATCGGATGGTGAGATCGAGCCAATTCTTCTTCGGATGCACGCCAGCGAACGCCGTCCCGTGGGTGAGGTGCAAAGACGTTTTCTTCGCATCCACTTCAAAGGTCACGGCTTGCCGTTTCAAGGAGGCTAGCAGTTTCTTGTAGATGGCGCGCACTACCGGCGCTTTGTTCGAAAAAAGCGCATCTTCGCCGTCATTCCGTTTGGAGGTCGATTTAACCGCTTTGCTCATGCTTCGCCTGTCTTGCAGCGCCTTGAAGAATTATGCGCACGGCGGCGCGCACATGCTGTGAAATCTCTTCGTCGCTCAACCGGTAATCGTCTTCAAGAATAGCTCGATACTGATGCTGACCGCGAACAAGTGCGAAGAACGCGAGCGCGGCTTCGTCGTGATCTGCAAAAACAACACGCTCGAGGGGCGCTCGCTCGCGCGTGTAATCCGCGACGATGCTAGCGACCCGGTTCGGTCCCACCCGCAAGCTCTCCTTGACCGCGTCGGGAAATTCACCGCTCGCGGCGCAGATCATCTTGAAGAACCGGCATGATTCCGGCGCCAAGGCGCGCCGCAGATAATGTTCGCCAATGCGTTGCAGGCCGTCCCGGAGTTCGAGCGATGGATCGGCGACAGGACAGAGCGCGGCCGCAATGCGGGAGTTGCACTCTTCCAAGACGGCCAGAAACAGGCCCTCTTTGTTGCCGAACTGAGAGTAGAGGGTCGCCAGCGAACCGCCCGCCTGGCGCACGATGTCATTGACATTGACGTGCTCGTAGCCGCGCTCACAAAACACAGTGAGCGCGGTTTCTAGAAACGCGCGTCGCCTCACCACACCGCGGTCAGAAGACGCGCCGGACACTGGGGCGTTTAGTGGCATGTGCCGAATCCCACGCTGTTCCGGCGCATTCTAGGCAATGTCGAACGATTGCGCGAGCGACAGATTGCGCGTCGCGCTTGCGCGCGACGAAACGAAACGGGGCGGGAAAAAAGCCGTGCGATTGCAATGATCCCAGTGGGAGGCACAAGGCCCGATCTTCCCCATAGCCGAACGCGCCGCAGCTCCGGCCCGCGATCATATCCGGCAGCCTTGAGCACGTCGGATCGACACTTCAGCAGCGCGGGAATTTCAACATCAGCGACCGCCGACGCAACCGCGTGCAATCCGGCTTATTCGAGCCTGGGGCAGCGCCCCGTCCGTTTGGCGGTTTCGCTCCCACTCCCGCCCGGGCATGAATGTGCAACGTCCGCTGGATCTTGGCTGAGCAAAGACGTGTTGCGGCACGCGCCGCTCGCTCTTAATCGCGATGCTGGTCCGCGGGACGACGCCCGCGCCCCTGGCGGTGCGGAGCGGGCGCACCATGTCTAGTTTGGGCGCCGAGCAAGACATAACAAACTTTAGCTCCGCAGATTGGAAACTGTCCCATGGCGCGAACCGTAGACCCGCTTCTCGGCGCGCGGCGGCGGCGCCAAATTTTGGAAGGCGCGATGGCGTGCTTTAAGATGCATGGCTTTCATCAAGCCAGCATGCACCAGATTTGCGCGTCCGCCGGCATGAGTCCGGGCGCGGTCTACAGGTATTTTCGCTCCAAAGACGACATCATCGCGGCGATCGTCGAGGCCTGGACCAATTCGCAAATGACAGCCCTAGAAGAAGCGCCCGGCGCCGGCGCGCTCACCGGCCGCCTGAACCGCTTCGTTTCTCGTTGGTTGGAACGCTTCACCGAGCATGGCCAGTCGCTCGCTGCCGACATTCTGGCGGAAGCTGCGCATAGCCCCAGCATCGCTCGCTCGCTTGCCCGCGCCGACGCACACCGTCTCAAGCTCCTCGCCACAGCCATCCGCGCGGCGCAAGCACTGGGCGAAGTCGACACCTCAATCAACGCGAACGATGCGGCGCAGGTGCTGTTTTCCGCCATCGACGGCATGAGCCTGCGACTTGTGACCGGACTAGACACAGACGCAAGAGCGGCCCGCCGGCAGTTCCGCGAGCTTGCTAGGCGCTATCTGCTGGCGCCGGCTTGTTAGAGTTCCGCGCGCGCTCAACTTGGCGAAGTTCCAATTGTAAAGGTGTTTACTTTCTTCCGTTTTTGCGTATCTATCTGCCGTCGAGTGTAGCGAGGGAGCGCAAGAATGCGTGGTGCGATACTGGCGCCGTTCGCCGGCCTTTGCCTTGCGATCAGCACGGACGCACTCGCGCAAGCCGAACTTCCTCCGAGACCTGACGACAGCGGAACGCTGACCTTCGTCTGGGAAAACGACTCCTTCGCCGATTCCGATCATAACTATACAAACGGCGTGCGCTTAGCGTGGTTGTCGGGCACCCAAACGCCGCACGGCCTCTCGCGATGGATTGCACGCAGCCTCTTGAACGCAGGCGACGACGCCGTCATCCGGCGCGGTCTGGCGATTGGCCATTCGCTGTTTACGCCCAATGACACGCAAACCGCCGCGCCGCTTCCTGATCAGCACCCTTACGCTGCTTGGCTTTATGGCGAGTACACAGCGTTGGTTGAGCAGCGCCACGAGGTCGACCAGTTCACGCTGCAGGTCGGGATCGTCGGTCCGAGCGCGGGCGGCGAATGGCTGCAGAACGAGTTTCATGCGCTCATCGGCGCAGGCGACGCGCAAGGCTGGGACAATCAGCTCGACGACGAATTGGGCTTGATCATTTCCTATGACAAGCGCTTGCGCCGGCTTGCGCGGCTGGGCGGCGGCGGCTTTGGCGCCGACGTGACGCCTAATGTCGGTTTCTCGCTCGGCAACGTCCACACCAATCTGCATGCAGGGCTGACATTGCGCATCGGCCAGGACCTTGAAAACGATTATGGGCCTCCGCGCGTTGCCCCGTCGCTTGCCGGGACGGGTTATTTCACCCCGCGCGACAATTTCAGCTGGTATGTTTTCGCTGGCGTCGAAGGGCGCGCGGTCGCACACAACATCTTTCTCGACGGCAGTTTGTTTCGCGAAGACGACCCGAGCGTGTCGAGCAACAGCTTCGTCAGCGATTTACAGGCGGGCCTGGTGGTGCAGTTCCGCCAGACGCAGGTCGCCTTCACCTATGTCGAGCGCGACGAGGAGTTCGAAGAACAGATCGACCCTCAGCGCTTCGCCGCCGTGAGCATTTCGAGAAAGTTTTGAGCGCCGCCTCCCCTCCTGCGAAGGATCATCCATGAAACAGATTGGTCGATTTGGATCCGCTCTCTCAGCATTTGCTCTTGTAATGACGCTGCAGGCGCCGGCTGCGCACGCGAAAATCGACGAGATCCGGTTTGGCGCAGTCCACAACCTGCGGCTCGATCACGACGAAGTGGTCGACGGCAAGGAAGGCGACAACGTCGAAATCGAGCTCGTTTCGAGTTCTCCAGACCTTCTCAATTTCATCGGCTCCCCGCGTCCTTATGCGGTGGCCTCGATCAGCACAGGAGACGGCGTCTCCTTTGCGGGGGCGGGCCTCATTTGGCGCTGGGAATTCGCCGACGGCTGGGCGTTCGAGCCGGGCTTCGGCTACATCGTCCATGACGGCGAGATCGACAACATATACCCGCCCGGCACGGCGGACGCGGCCGCGTTTGAGGAAGAGAACCAGCTGCTGGGATCGGAGGACCTGTTCCGCACCACGCTGGCGCTGGAGCGTGAATTCTCACCACGCTTTGCAGGCCAGTTCTATTATGAACACATGAGTCACGGTCAGATTTTGGACGAGGGGCGCAACCAGGGTCTCGACTATGTCGGGGTGCGACTGCTCTATCGCTTCGACACGGACGCTGCAGAATAAGCCGCGCTGACCGCGGCTCAGCCGCCCTCTGCGCGCCAATCGCTCGCCGTCGCCACGAAGAGAGCCGCGATGTCCCGGCGCAATTGTGCGTTCGCCTGGATGAGGCCCAAGCGCGCGCGCTGCGACTGACGTTGCGCGTCGATCACCTGCAGCAGCGTGCCCGCGCCATTGTCGTAAGCAAGCTCCGCGAGACGCGCATTCTCAGCCGCCGCGGCCGCAGCGCGGATTTGAGCCTGCACTAATTCCTGGTCCTGCGCGACCGCCTGCAGCAAGTCCGACACCTGCACGAAGGCGTTGAGCACGGTCTGCTCGTAGCGGGCCATTGCTTCGACCTGCGAGGCTTGCGCGCCGCGCCGCTGAGCGCGCAGCGCACCGCCATGAAACAGCGGTCCAGTCAAGGACGGGCCAAGCGACCAGCCTGCGCTCTCATAGTTGAACAGCGTTTCGGGTTCGAGCGAAGCGACGCTGAAGGCCGCCCCCAACGAGATGCGGGGATAAAGCGCGGCGGTTGCGACGCCGATGTCGGCTGTAGCGGCGTGCAAATCCGCCTCAGCGGCAAGTATGTCGGGGCGCGCGCGTACGAGCTCGGATGGCAAAGACACCGGAATGCGCTCCGGGATGTCCATTGCCTCGAGCGTAAGCTCCGGCGCCGCCCATTCGCTCGGCGCGTGCCCCAGCAACGCCGCCAAGGCATGACGCGCTTGCGCAAGCTGGATCCGCAGCGGAGGCAAGCGCGCTTCGTCCTCGGCGAGCTGCGCTCTCGCGGCGGTCTCGGCCGAAGCCGGCGCGCCGCCCGCGGCGATCGATCGGCGGATCATCTCGATCACGCGTCGATCATCGGCAACGATCCCTTCGGCCGCCGACAGCTGTGCTTGCAGCGAGCCAATGTCCACGGCGCGCGTGACCACCTGCCCGCTCAGCGACAGGTAGGCCGCGTCGGTGCGGCGGGCCTGCGCCTCGGCGCGCGCGGCTGCGCTCTCGATGCGCCGGCGCTGCCCGCCGAACACGTCGAGATCGAACGCCGCGCTCGCACCGACCGAATAGAGTGAGATTGTGGGACTCGGAAATCCTTCGATGCCAAAGGCGGCCGTATTGACACGCTCGCGTTCGGCGCCCGCGCCGTAATCGATCTGCGGGACTGCGCCGCCGCGCGCGGCGCTAAGGACAGCCTGCGCACGCGCCAGCGCCGCGTCGGCGGCGGCGAGCGTCCTGTTCTGGCGGAGCGCTTGCTCGACGAGTCGATCAATGTCCGTGGAGGCGAAACTGCGCCACCATTCACGCGCGACCTCATTGCTCGGAGTCAAGGCAACCAGGGTGGGCGCAGGTGCATCGCCAGCCATGGCGTAATTGGCGTCGGGCGGCGGGGCCGGGCGCTCGTAGTCCGGGCCGACGGTGATGCATGCCGATGTCATGGCGGCGCCGACAAGCATGGCGGGGAAACGGATTCTCTTCATCGATCAGACCACTATTCTTTTTGTCCGCATCAGCAGAACCAGCGGCGCGAGCGCCATGCACATCCAGAACAACAGATGAAAGGCGTCGATATAAGCGACCATCGCCGCCTGCCGCGCGATCGCTTGCATCATGCCTGCGAGTGCGCGCACGCTGGCGAAGTCGACCGCACCGGCGGCGATTGGATTATCCGGCGTCACATGTTCGACGAGCTGCGACTGCACGATTTTGGTGTTGTAGATTTGCAGCGCGCCGACAAAGGAAATGCCAATGCTGCTGCCCACATTGCGAACGAGCGTGAACAGCGAAGCGGCCTGCGTCCTCAGCTGAGGAGCGATCGTGGTGAAGGCGAGCGCCGACATGGGCACAAAGATGAGGCCAAGGCCCAGGCCCTGCAGCAAACCCGAGATCAGCACCAAGCCCTCGTCCATCTGCAGCGAAAAGCGCGACATCTCCGCGTAAGACCAGCCTGTGAGCGCCAAGCCGGCCAGGACGATTAATCTCTGGTCGATGCGACCGTGCAAGCGCCCGACAAGGACCATCGACAAAAGCGTGCCCACCCCGCGCGGCAACTGAACCACGCCGCTATGCAGGACAGGATAACCCAAGAGGCTTTGAAGCAAAGTGGGCAACACCGCCATGCCGGCGAACATCAGCATGCCGATGAAAAAGATCATGATGCTGGCCGTCAAGAAATTGCGGTCGACCCATATCTGGCGATCGAAGATCGCCTTGCGCGCAGTGAAGGTGTGAACAAAAAACAGATAGAAGCCGAGCAGACCGAGCCCGAACTCGATCCAGATTTCGCTCGAGGCGAACCATTCCTGACGCGGTCCACGATCGAGCATCAGCTGCAGACCGATCAGCCCCATCGCGAGCGCGCCAAATCCAAATGCGTCGAACTTGTGGACTTCTACTTCCTCGTGTTTCGGCAGCGCGGCGGCGACCATGAAAAAGGCCACGGTGGCCAGGGGCACATTGATAAAGAAGACCCATCGCCAAGTCAGGTTTTCGGCAAGCCAGCCGCCGAGCACCGGACCGATGATCGGTCCCAACACCGCACCGATGCCCCATAGCGCCATCGCTTGGCCGTGGCGCTGCGGAGGGTTGATGTCGAGCAAGATCGCCTGCGACATCGGAATGAAGACGGCGCCGAAGGCGCCCTGGGCCAAACGGAAGAGCACGAGTTCGACGATGCCGGTCGCCAAACCGCACAGCATTCCCGATACCGTAAAACCGACGATCGAGGCGAGCAGCAGAAAGCGGCGGCCAAACTTCTGTTCCAGCCAACCGAGGGCCGGCGTCACAACCGCGCCCGCCAGAATGAATGAGGTCAGCACCCAGCTGATCTCGTCCTGCGCGGCGCCGGTGCTGGCCCTGATCTGAGGCAGCACCACATTGGCGATGGTCGAGGCGACCGTAGAAAGGATCGTCGCCAGGATCAGCGCGAACGTGATGGCGCTGCGCTGTGCTTCGCCAATCGAGCTTTCGGTCACCGCGCCCGCCCGCGCAACGCGTCTCCGTGATCGCGGGTGTTCACGTCCACGCGCGCGCTCAGACCCATGGCGAGCGCTGCATCAGGCGGCGCCTCGTCGAAAGCGATGCGGACGCTCAGGCGTTGTACGACGCGCACCCAATTGCCGGTCGCGTTCTCGGCCGGCAGCACTGCGAAGCTGGAGCCCGTGCCCGGGGAGAAGCTCTCGACATGACCGCGAAACGCTTCGCCCGGGAAAGCGTCGATGCGAATGCGCACCGGCTGACCCGGGCGCAGGTTCTCAATCTGATTTTCCTTGAATGCCGCCTCGATCCAGGGTTCGCCTGAAACAACATAAAAAAGCGTTTGGGCGGGCTGGACGTAAGCGCCGAGCTGCACCTGACTTATGCGCGCGACAACGCCGTCGGCCGGCGCCTTGATCTCTGTGTCGGCCAGATCGCTGCGCGCGTCTTCAAGAGCGGCAAGGGCCTGCATGACCAAGGGATGAGAATCAATGTCGGCGCGCGGGTCGCCGCCGAGATTGGCCAAAGCGATCGCCTCGCCTTCAGTCGCGGCCGCGGCTTGACGGGCGGTCACGTCGGCCTGGACACGAGCGCCATCGAGATCCTGGCGCGACACCACCCCTGCCCTGAACAGGTTCTCCTGCCGTCTGGCTTCCGCCCTGGCGTGGGCGGCCGTCGCTTGCGCGCCGCGCCTGCCCGCGATCGCTTCCAGATAGGTCGCACGCAAGGCCGACACCTGAAGCCGGGCCGCCGCCAAGCGCGCCTCGGCCGTGGTCACGGCCCGCTGGAAATCACCTTGGTCGAGCCGGACCAGCGGATCGCCGGCGCGCACGGTCTGATTGTCGCTGACAAGTATTTCGACAACGCGGCCACGCACGCTGGCGCTGATCGGCGCCCGCGCGGCGGTCACGGTTGCGTTGTCGGTGCTGACCGAGCCTGCAGACGCCAGCAGCCAGACCGCCACCGCCGCCAACACCAGAACCGGGGCGCCAACCATCAACAACAGCCGGCGCCGGTCGGCGGTTCGCATCCGCCGTATTGCTTCGCTGGCGAAACTGCGCACGCGCGCCGTTGCCGTATCGGCGAACGAGCCATCCATCCGATTTATCCTCGCGCGGGCGGCCCCGCGTTCACATCGATCGCACAGATAGGTTGACATCTATTGTGAGCAAAATGGTATTTATGCACACGCAAAATGAACAACGCTCAATTTAGCGGTCTCGACCTTAATCTGCTCAAAGTGCTGATGGCGCTGCTGGCGCGGCGCAGCGTAACCGCAGCTGCCTCCGACCTCGCACTTAGCCCTTCGGCCGTCAGCCATGCGCTCAACCGCCTGCGAGCGGCGCTCGACGATCCCTTGTTCGAGCGCCGGGCCGGCGGTCTTGTTCCCACCGCATACGCCATCGATGTCGGCAAGCGCGCGGGCCCTGCGCTCGAGCAGATGCGCGCCGCCGTCGCGAAAACCGCCTTTGACGCGTCTAGCGCAGAGCGCGAGTTTGTCATCGCCGCCGGCACCTATGCAGCTTCAGTGCTGTTGCCGCACGCGCTCGCGCGCATTCATGCGGCAGCGCCTGGGGTGACACTTCGCGTCAAGCGCATCGACGCCCACTACGTCGATGATGTCGAACAGCGGCGCGTTGACCTTGCGCTCGGCGTGCCGAAGCTTACGCACCGAAGTGTGCAATGGCGCCCATTGCTTGCGGACGGCGTCGCCTGGGCCGCGCGGCGCGACCATCCGTTCATGCGCGAGCCGGTGACGGCGCAGATGCTGGCCGGAGCACGCCATGTCGTTCTCGACCGCTTCCAGTCGCTGCTCAGCGCCGAGTCGGATGCACCCTCGCCTCTGCTGGACGTAGGCGCCCAGCTCAGCGCCGCGTATTCAGGCGTCATCGCATCCGGGCGCGGCCTGCCGCCGGTTGCGATTGTCTCGGACATGGGCCAGGCGATCGACCTTGTGCGCAGCTCCGACTTCGTCACCCTGACCATGCGTAAGTTCGCGCTGGCGCAGCGTCTGCCGGACCTCGCCGTGCTCGAGCCGCCTCACCGCGGAGCGGATATCGAGATCGGCGCTGCTTATCATCCGGCCCGGCTGCATGATGGCGGCCTCAGCTGGTTGCTCGACATCTTGGCCGCACAATGAATGTCTCGCACCGCCGGCAGAGTCGCTTTGGACCGGCGCGTCGAGCGAAGTTCACGGAAACGCAATTCGGAACGTCCACCGCTAACGCCCAGCCCACTCAGACCGTCACTCTAACGTGCGCCGGAAGCGCGCCAGCGCGAACGCGCCGACGACGATAAGAATGATCGATAAGCGGACGAGATCGCCGCCGATGTCCGCAAGACCTGCGCCCTTCAGCGTGATTTCGCGCACGATGCGTAGGAAGTGCGTAATCGGAAAGCATTCGCCGAGCGCCTGGGCCCATGCGGGCATGGCGCGGAAAGGAAACATGAAACCTGACAACAGCATTGACGGCAGGAATATGAAGAATGTCGCCTGCATCGCCTGCATCTGCGTGCGCACCGCTGTCGAGATGAGGTAGCCCACAGCGAGGTTCGTCACCACGAACAGGAGCACGCCGAGCGCCAGCGCCGAGGGGGAGCCCGTGAACGGAATGCCAAACAGAAGAATGCCTGCGGCGATAACCACGAGACTCTGGATCGCTCCCACCAGCACGTAGGGTGCGGTTTTGCCAATCATCACTTCAAACGGACGCACTGGCATGGCGAGCAGGTTTTCCATGGTGCCGCGCTCGGTTTCCCGCGTCAGCGCGATTGACGTGATCATTGTCATTGTCATCGTCAGCACGACGCCAAGCAGCGCCGGGACGATATGAAAGGCTGTGACGCCCGCGGGATTGTAGAGACGATGAATGACGATGTCATAAGGCGGCGGGGCGGGCGCGAGAAACGCGAGCGGCCCTTCGAAATCGGGCGCAAACGCCGTCTGCGCAATGCGCTCGACCGCGCCGATCACGCCACTCGCGGCCACAGGATCGCTCGCGTCGGCGGCGATTAATAGTTGCGGCCGCTCGCCGCGCACCAGCCGTCTTTCAAATCCTTCAGGGATCACCACCAGGAACGTCGCCCGCCCCGACCTGATCATGCGCTCCCCTTCTTCGGGATCGTGCGTGACCTCCACGAAGTCCACCAGCGAGGAGGCTCGCAACGATGCGAGAAAACTTCGCGTCAACGGTCCGTCTTCACGCAATTCAACGACGGCCGGCAAATGGCGCGGATCGGTATTGATGGCGTAGCCAAAAAGAATGACCAGCAGGATGGGCACGGCCACCATGATCGCGAACGTCAGGCGATCGCGGCGCATCTGCACCGCCTCTTTCACGAACAAAGCCGCAAGCCGCGACCAGGAGATATCCAGCGCGCGCGCCATGACGTCACATCGTGGCGACGCTCGGCCGCGGCTCATCGGCACGGGCGCGGCGGCGAGCGAAGAACGGCGCTGATTTAGTCCAAGGCATGAACCGCTCCGGCTTGCGGCGGCGAGCGCGCGGGGCGCATGAGAAAGGCGATCGGTGCGGCCAATAGCGTCAGCAGCATGATCAAGTGAAAGTCGCTGACGTACGCGACCATGGCGGCTTGGCGAGCCACTTCGGGGGTCCAGGCCGCGAGCTGTTCGGGCCCGGCTGCGGCGGCCCCTAGCACTGGATTGTCGGGCGTCAGGTTCTGTACAAGTTCGGAATACGAAGCCTGCCAATTGATCAGGAAGATGGCCTGCATCACCGAGATGCCCACTGCCGAACCAATATTGCGCACAAGCGTGGTGATCGCTGCGCCATCCGTGCGCAATTCTCCAGGCACGGTTGAGAAGGCCAGGGTATTTGATGGAATGAAGACAAACCCCAGCCCAATGCCCTGAATGAGGCTCGACCAGATGATCAGATGCGAATCCATGTCGAGATTGAAATGCGTCATCTGCCACGCGGCGATGGCGTTGAGGCCGAAGCCGAACGCCATGAGCCAGCGGGAATCGATCAAGCGCATGAGGCGGCTGATAACGACCATTGCGGCGAACATGCCGATCCCGCGCGGCATGGTGACCAGCCCCACTTCGATCACCGGATAGCCCATCAAGTTCTGCATCATGGGCGGCAGCAGAGCGAGCGAGGCGAACATGAGCATGCCGACGACAAACGTCGCGAGCGCGCCGACGACGAAGTTGCGATCGCCCAGCAGCCGGCGATCGAAGAACGGACGCTCCGCCGTCAGTGTGTGCAGGGCAAACATGTAGAGGCCAGCCAGAGCGATCGCGGCTTCGATTCTGATCTCCCAGGACTGCAACCAATCTTCGCCTGGACCTCGATCAAGCATGAGCTGAAGCGCGGCCACGAACAAAGACAAGGTGGCGAACCCCGTGAAGTCGAAGCGCGGCGGTTGCGGCTTAGGCGCCTTGGGCAGGAAGGCGTAAACCCCGAGGAAGGCGAACACCCCGAGCGGCAGGTTGATCAGAAAGATCCAGCGCCAGCCCGAATTCTCGGTGATAAAACCGCCGAGCGCCGGACCGATAATCGGCCCAAGCACGATCCCCGCGCCAAATACCGACATCGCCTGCGCGTGCTTGTGAGGTGGATTGATGTCGAACAGGATCGCTTGCGAGAGCGGGATGAACGACGCCCCGCCTATGCCCTGCAGCACGCGAAAGGCGATCATCTGCTCCAAGTTCTGCGCCAAGCCGCAAGCGATTGAGGCCCCGACGAAGACGATGATGGAAACCAGCATCAGCCGCCGGCGCCCGATGCGCACGGCCAGCCAGCCAACCAGAGGCGTCATCAGCGCCTGCGCCACGATGAAGGAGGTGAGCACCCAGGTAATCTGATCGACGCCCGCCGAGAGCCCGCCTTGCATATGCGGCAAAGCGACATTGGCGATGGTGCTGTCGATGGTGAACATCGACGCAGCGAGCATGATCGAGATGGTGAGCGGAACCCGCCTTACGTTGTCGGGGGTCATCGCTTCGGACACTGCCTAGCGCCCTCGCAAGCGATCGGGATCGGAGCGCGTGTCAACGCGTGTGTGGGCGCTCAATCCCGCGCGCAGGATCAAATCCGGCGGTGGATTGACCAGTGTCAGGCGCACCGGAACGCGTTGCACGACTTTGACCCAGTTGCCCGTCGCGTTTTGCGCCGGCAATGGCGAGAATACGGCGCCTGTGCCGGGGCTGAAGCTTGCAACGCGCGCCTCGAACGCCCGGCCGCCAAACGTGTCGATGCGCACCGTCGCTCGTTGGCCGATCTGCATGCGGCCAATCTGGTTTTCCTTGAAGTTCGCCTCGATCCAGGGCTCGCCTGCGATGAGCCAGAACAGCGTCTGTCCCGCGTTGACGAACGTTCCCACCTGGACCTGGTCGACACGAGTGACCACCCCATCCTGAGGCGCGACAACTTCAGTATAGGAAAGCGCCAGCCGCGCCCGTTCAAGCCGGGCCGCCGCCTCGCGCACCGAGGCGTGCGCCTCGATGTCGAGGTTGGCGTCCCCGCCCAGATTGGCGAGCGCCGCGCTGAGGCTCTGCTCCGCCGCGGCACGCTCGGCCTCGGCCTGCTCAAGCGCATGCTCGGCCGCCTCGACATCCTGGCGAGCCGCAATCCCCTCTTCGCCAAGCCGGCGCGCGCGCCGCAACGCCGCCTGAGCGAACGCCACGCTCTCCCGCCGCGCCCGCAAATTCGCTTGTTGGGCGCCATACTCCGCGCGCAGCGCCATCACGCGCGCCCGCGCGGACGCGAGAGCCGCTTCGTATTGAGCGACATCAGCCTCGGGATTGGCCCGATCAAGTCGAAACAAGACTTGGCCGGCGCGCACCGGCTGATTATCGGCAACGCGCATCTCGACAATGCGGCCGGCGACGCTCGTGCTGATCGGCACGCGCGCCGCTTGTACGTAAGCGTTTTCGGTCTCCTGGTAGCGCCCGCTCGTCACCATCATGAAGAGCAACGCCGCGATCGCCACAGCGGGGACGCCATAAATGATGTAGAGGCGCGCGCGTCCGGTCAGGCGCGCGCGCAGCCTCGCCGCGAGCGAGCGCGCCGGCGCCGGTTCGGGAGCGTCGCCCGCATCCATTATGAATCGGGCGCGGCGCGGATTGCGCCCATGGCGCTCGCGCGGTCTCGCAGCCGCTCAATTAGGGCCCGCAAGGCCTCCAATTCGTCATCGGTGAATGCAGCGCACAAGTCCTCGTCGAAACGGCGCACAACGTCGAACACTTGGGCCATGGTCTCGCGGATTCTGGGATCGAGATATACCCGCCAGCGCCGCCCATCGGCAGGATCGGATTTGCGCCTGACGTGGCCGCTGGCTTCGAGTTGGTCGATCATCTGGCCGGCGCCCGCGCGGGTGATCTCGAGCAGGCGCGCCAACTCGGTCTGGCTCAGGCCGTCCTGGCGATAAAGATAGGCGAGCACGCGCCAGCTCGACCCGCGCAAGCCGACTTGGCGCATCCGCGCGTCGAAGGCCGACCGCATAAGGCGGGTTGCATCGGCGATGGCGAAGCCCAAGCCCGCCAAGCGCGTATCGAGCAAGCTCGCCTCCTCAGAGCGTGAAGCGGTCATGGGCTTGTCTCCCCCGAGGTTAATTCTGTAAACCGCTTTACTATAATCCCGCATGCGGAAGAAGGCCTTAATGTCTGCACTCGCCGATCGCATCTGTTTGTCCGGCGTCGACGAAATCCCGCTCGTTGCGGACAGTCTTGGCGCCGGGCGCCGCGGCGTTGTGCTGCTGGCTCATGGGGCGGGACAAACGCGTCGCGCGTGGGCGGGGACGGCCTCACGTCTGGCTGCTGAGGGCTGGCGCGCTGTTGCGCTCGACCTGCGCGGCCATGGCGACAGCGGCTGGGCGGCGGACGGCAACTACCGGCTCGAACGGTTTGCAGGCGATCTGGCGCGCGCCGGCAAAGCGCTCTCTACAGACACAAGGCGCCCTCACCTCGTGGGCGCGTCGCTCGGCGGCTTAGCCGGCCTCATGGCCGAGACGCACGTTGCGCCCGGCGTGTTCGCCTCGCTGACCCTGGTCGATATTACTCCACGCATGGAAGCCAGCGGGGTTGAGCGGGTGCTCGCATTCATGGCCGATCGCCTTCATGAAGGCTTCGATAGCGTCGAAGACGCAAGTGTGGCGATCAGCACCTATCTGCCGCACCGGACGAAGGGGGGCGACCTAACAGGCCTCGCGAAGAATTTGAGGCTTGGCGCTGACGGACGCTACCGCTGGCACTGGGACCCGCGTTTCATCGCCAGCGTTTTGGAATCCCGCAACGAGCACAACATCGCTGAGTTCGAGCAAAGGCTGGGCGAGATCGAGCTGCCATTGCACCTCATCCGCGGCCGGATGAGTGAGTTGATCTCGGAAGACAATGCGCGCGCGTTTTTGACCGCTGCGCCACGCGCGCGATTCACCGACATCGCCGGTGCGAGCCACATGGTGGCAGGAGATCGTAACGACGCCTTCTGCGAGGCGGTGCTCGCTTTCCTCAACGAGGTCGCCGCGAGCTGAAGCGCTTCAGTCTTTGGGCGGATTGTCGCGCGAGCCTCCTTGCATTTTAGCAAGATGATCGCGAAGGCGTGCGACCAGAGTGGTCAACGTCGACAATTCTCTATCGGAAAATTCTTCAAAGCATTCCGTCTCGACCGCTTCGGTTACGGCCAAGAAGTCCAACACTTTTGCTTGTGACTGAGGGCTTAGAAAAACCCGCCAGGACCGGCGATCATCCGGATCGGTGCGCCTTTCAACTAGACCACCCGCTTCCAGCCGATCCACCATCTGACCAACTGCCGGCCTGCTGACTTCAAGTAATTTGGCGAGTTGGGTCTGGGTGAGCCCGTCCTCTCGATATAGATAGGCAAGCACACGCCAACTGGCGCCGCTCAAGCCATCCGAACTCAGCCGTGCGTCGTAGATGGCGCGCATGAGACGCGTCACCTCTGCCAGGGCAAAACCCAACAACGCGCGTGGCGACAATGCCGCACTCGCAGAAACGCGCCTCTTGACGCTAGTGCCAGTGCTTGCGGCTCGGCGCGACATATGCAAACTTCCTCATTATAAAGCTCTTTACTAACCTCGGACGCTGCGCGAACCGGGGACGAGGGGGGATTGCCATGAAGAAAATGTCAACACTTGCGCTCCTGTCAGGGGCGTCGCTTGCCGCGATTGGAGCCTTCAGTCCCGCCTTTGCGCAGGATGAGCCAGAAGCTTCGGAGGAGATCGTCGTCACAGCGACCGGACGGACCGCAGCGATTCAAGACGTTCCGCTGGCGGTGACCGCGGTGAGCGGTGAGCAGCTCACTAATGCAGGTGTCCAGGACCTCCGTGATGTCACCCAACTCGCGCCATCGTTCCAACTCGGCACCGGCCAATCCATCGCCGCGAGCACCGCGCGGATCCGGGGTATCGGCACCGGAGGCGACAATGTCGGTTTCGAGTCAGCGGTCGGCATCTTCATCGACGGGGTTTACCGCGCACGCGCGGGCGCAGCGCTCGCCGATCTACCGGATGTGGAGCGGATTGAGGTTTTGCGTGGTCCACAAGGCACCTTGTTCGGGCGCAACACCTCCGCCGGCGCGATCAGCGTCGTGTCCGCAGGACCCGACTACGAGCCGGGCATGTACATTGAAGGCATGTTCGGCCTTGACGACTTGGAAGAGGCCGGACTGCGCACCGGTGTCAACATCGCCGTGAACGACGGCTTGGCATTCCGGCTGGATGGCGCGATCAGATCACGATCTGGGTATATCACCGACCTCATTTCAGGCGATGACCTCAACACGCGTGACCGCTGGACGGCGCGCGGACAAATGCAATTGGACATCAACCCCGACGCAACATTGCGGGTCATCATCGATGCGTCGGAAGCAGACGAGGTTTGCTGCGGCGTGACGCCGTTTATCTACGGTTCGACGCAGGGCGCCGTCACCGCGATCGTCGGACCCGCGGGGACGCCTGCGATCAATCCAGAAGGCCGCTTCATGACCGTAACGGGCGCGTTGCCCGGCCTTCCTTCGTTGGGTCCAGGTTTGCCAGCTCAGCCGCAAACGGACGCGCGCGACTATTCCGACGTCACTGAGGATATGGGTCTTTCCGCCCAGCTCGACTGGGACATCGGCGGCATGAACTTCACGTCCATCACCGCATATCGCGATTGGCAACAGACCCGCAGCCAAGACATCGACTTCAACCTCATCGACATCGCCTACCGTGACGGCGTCGAAGTCGGCGTTGAGAACTTTACTCAAGAGTTCCGACTGCAGGGCGAGACGGGCCGTCTCAACTGGCTCGCGGGGATATTCTATTCCGACGAGACCCTCACGAACAACGATCGCATCCGTATCGGCGCTCATGCCAATCTATTCGCAAACGCCCTGGCGCAGGGAGGCACGGCGCCGCTCGCCGCCATTGGCGGCCCTGCCGGCGGTTGCCAATTGTTTGACTCTGGTGCGCCGAACGCCGAACCGGACTCGATTCCTTCATTCTTCTACTGCGCCAGCGACAATCCCGCGACGCCACTCGTATTTGATCCCAATCCGGCGCTCGCTGGCTTCTATCTGCAAGGCAACGTGGCGGGCGCCGGTCAACAAAGCGATGACTGGCAGGCTGACACCCAAAGCTGGTCCGTGTTCACGCATAACGAGGTGAACCTAAGCGATCAGCTGGTGCTGACCCTTGGCGCGCGATATACATCCGAAACCAAGGACGTCACCGCCGATCTTTTGTCTGTGTCGCCTGCGTGCGATGCATTACGCGCTATTGAGATTGGCACCGACCCGTTCTTCGGCGGAGCGGCGGACGGCGTTGGCTTCATCGAGGTGCTGCAATCCACCGCAAGCGCGGGCGGCTTGATGAATATTGCGTGCAGCCCAGCCGTGAACCCAATGGCCAACGGACATTGGGAAGGATCGTCCGAGGAGAACGAATTCAGCGGCACCATCTCGCTTGCCTACCATCTCTCGGACGACGTGATGCTCTATGGCGGCTATTCGCGCGGCTATAAAGCCGGTGGCTATAATCTCGACCGCCAAGGCATGGCGCTGCGTCCTGACACAACCAGCGCGGCCACGCTGAACATCGAGCAGACCCACTTCGATCCCGAGTTCACGGACGCCTACGAGATCGGATTAAAGTCAACGGTCCTTGGCGGCACGACGACCCTCAACCTCTCAGCCTTCTATCAGCAAATCCACGATTACCAGCTGAACGCGTTCAACGGCTTCAATTTCATCACCCGCAACGTGCCGGAGGTAATCAGCCAAGGCGCTGAGCTCGAGCTGTCGTCGTCGCCTATGGAAGGCCTCACGATCAGCGGCGGCGTCAGCTACATCGACGCCTATTTCGATAGCGAAGTACGATTCAACCCGCTGACCGCCGGACAGGGCGCCAGCGACCCGAACGCCGTGTTCGCGGGCGATCCGCTCGCGCTGTCGTCGGAGTGGACGGCCACTGGCGCGATCGCCTACGAGATGCCGCTAGGCGGCGACCTGCGCGCGCTGTTCTACTTGGACGGGCGCTGGAACAGCGAATATCGCACCCAGACCCTGGGCCGCGATCCGCTTGGGCGCACCGACAACGAGGCGTTCGCGATCTTTAACGGCCGCGTCGGCATAGGCCCGCAGGACGAGCGCTGGTCGGTTGAGTTCTGGGGACGCAACCTGACCGACGAGTTCTATTATGTCGGTGCGTTCCAGGCCACGCTGCAGAACACCTACGTCATCTATCCGAGCGAGCCGCAGACGTACGGAGTCACCGTTCGCGCGCGGTACTAACGCCCCCTACCGATCAGCTGCTCCCGCGGCTGTACACGACGCGGTTGTGCCCTCCCAGGCCACTGCGTTCGCTTAAAGCCCCGGTCCCTAGTGGGCCGGGGTATTTTTTTTCGACCGTCCAATGCCCGGGCGCGGCGGTCAAGCCGTGCGACCAAGGAATCCCGTCTAAAACGCGCCGAGAGCGAGCTTGGCGCTAACGCTGTGTTCGCTAGATCACGTCCTTGACCTCAAGGGTGCGAGCGAGGCCGCTTCACCTGCGCGCCTGCAGCTCTTGCCGCTTGTCATGCGGACTCATCAAATCCCGGTCGGGCGCGAAACTTCGAGGTGCCCCGGGGACAACCTTAAATCTCACGAGAACGCGCTCAAAGGTTGCCATACCTCGCCATAACCGGCGTTGGACGGAATGCTGAGACCCGTCTCTCCATTCCGTACCAAGACTTCAGGCAACACCGTCACGAGACTGCGCGCTCTCGCCCGCGCGATGCAGTCACGAGCATCGCGCGCTTCGGCAAGCAATCGCAGGTTCATGAGCGTGGGAAATATGATGGAGCGCTCTCCCGCAGCCGCCAATCTAATGGCCTCGGCCGGAGCGAGCCATTCTGCGTCGACGGTCTCGGATCCATCGCAGGCTGCCATCTGGCCGGGTGGGGCATGCAGCGCGTAGAACCACGTGTCGAAACGCTTTGGCATCACGGTGGGCGTGATCCAACGCGCGAAGACGGCCATATCGTCGAGCCGCAGCCTTACTCCGAGATCGCTCACGACGTCGATGAAGGCCGCCTCGCCAACGTCCACAGCCCTTCGAACGGCGACATCGCAGGCGGCCTCGAAAGGCGATCCGTCGGCGCCTTGCGCCAGAAGCAATCCCGCTTCCTCGAAAGTTTCCCGGATCGCGGCAATGCGGAGCGTTCGCTGAAGCGCGTCCAGCTGATCCCAGCCAACGGAATGCGCCGCCCATCGTTCATCGCTGTCGCCAGCTTGTGTCTTACCACCGGGGAAAACCAGAGCGCCGGACGCAAAGTCGATTTGATGATGACGCTTTACCATCAAGACCTGAAACAAGGGCTGATCGCGCAGCAGGAGAACCGTCGCGGCCGGCTTGGGTTCTGGCGCTTGCCGTAGACCAGTCATCTGGCGTTCTTTCCTGCTACTTGGCGACGCACATTGTTGATCGAGTGAGACAGTGGATTACGATATCCGCATTCGCAGCCGGTGAACTACGCCAATTGCTAGCACGAAGCGACAGTGAGAGCAGAACAGCAAGCCCTTCAATCGAAGCGCGGCTCACTGCCACGATGCGACGCACAATTCTTCGAATTCCGGATTGCGCTGGGTAAGTCGCCTCATCGTGTCGGAGGCGAAAGTGGGTAGCTCCTCGAATGATCACTGCCTCGCCTTAGCGCGCTGAACGATTTGCATCAGGTGCTCCTCCCAGCGCTCTAGAGCTTCGCGCTTCTGAGGTTCGTAGTCGAAGCGATTATAGATCTTCGTCACCTGCGGACCCGGTGGCGTGTGGTTCAGTATTCGGCTGATCACATCGCCCGAGATGCCGATCTCCGCCATCATGGTCGCGCCGGTGCGGCGCAGGTCGTGCACCGTAAGATCGCCGGCGCCGACATCTTCCCGCAGACGGATGAAGCCGCGCGTTAGTGCATGGCCAGTCGATGCAACTAGCATCTTGCGACCCGCAAATGCTTGATCAGTTCCAGTGTGCGCAAAACCCTCCTGCACGACCTTCAACGCGAGCGGAGCCAGCGGGACAACCTGGGGCGACTTGTTCTTGGTTCTGCTCCCCGGGATCGTCCAGCGCCTAGCGCTAATATCCACTTCGGACCTGCTGAGCCCAGCAACCTCGCCACGCCGCTGCAGCGTCAACAAAGCGAGTTGCAGCGCCTGAGCGGTCGAACGGCCGTGCGGATTGGTGGCCATATCCACCAGGCCCCACCAAACGAGCTTGAGTTCGTCCTGCGTGGCGACGCGCTCGCGACTGGCAATGCTCGGACCTGGATACCCCGCCAGCACGTTACGTTCGATCAGGCCTCTCTGGAGCGCGAAGGCCATAAGCCCCTTGAACGCTGAGCACGCACTCCGTGCGGCTCCAGGGCGCCCCGAATCCTCAATCTCCTCAACGTAGCGCCGCACCTCATCCAATGTGAGGAGCCCAATACTCTTCTTGCCGAATTTGGGCGTCACATAGAGCCGGATAGTCGACTTCAGCCGGACGATGGTGCAGTCGCGCATCCTGCGCTCAGCATCCGCCATATAGGTCTCAAGCACCTTGTCGACGGTCCGCTCCTTGCGAATCGCGTGCGTGCGCCTCGCCTCTTTGCGCTCCTTGGCAAGGTCGCGCCCTTCGAGCCGTGCGCCAGAGCGTACTTTGCCCGCATAATCGCGCGCGGTCTCGGGAAGCACACCAGGATAATCGCCGAGCACGACCTCCGTTGGCGAAGCGCCTTCCGGCTTATAGCGCACCGACCAGGTCTTGCGGCCCGACGGCATCACCATGATCGAGAGGCCTGCAATCTCGGTGTCTAGAACGCGATAACGTCGACCTTCAGGCTGCAGATCTTCGATCGCGCGACGCGTTAGTTTGAGCTTGTGGTTCGATGGTCTTGGCAACTGATACGCTCCACTGCATCCCTCAAATCCCGTTCCTGTCCCATTCGCTGCAGAGGGAGGCATAGGGACCGGTAGGGCCCGGTAGGGTTCAGCTAGGAAGGAAAAGCCAAGCACGACAAGGGGATGCGCCGCGCGCGCGGAAAAACCGCAAAGTGCGGCAAAATCGCGGAAAATTACTCAACGTCACCGAAGACGCCGACCTGGGCTATCGCCTCGCCCGGGATGGGTACGCGCTCTCCGTCATCGGCCCACCGACCTATGAAGAAGCCCCGATCAGTTTTGGGGCTTGGCTCAGTCAGCGGACGCGCTGGATCAAGGGGCATATGCAGACTTGGCTCGTGCTCATGCGCGATCCGCTTGGCGCCGCGCGCGACTTCGGCTTTCGCGGATTTGCGGCGATGCAACTTGTTCTCGGCGGCGGCCTGCTCGCCGCTTTCGCGCATGGGCCGCTCGCGTGCATTGTGCTGATCGCGGCCCTCTCACCGTACAATTTGCTCACGCCCTCGGATTTTGCGCTGGCGGTGTTCGGCTATTGCGTCGCCGTGTTCGCCGCCTTGAGCGCGGTGGCGCTGTCCGGAAACCTAAGTCATATCCGGGCCGCGCTGACGATGCCCTTCTATTGGCCGCTCGCCACCATCGCCGCATTGCGCGCCCTGCTTGAACTGCTCGTCAGGCCCCACCATTGGTCAAAGACCGCACACGGCCTGTCACGACGCACGCCCCCGCCGCTCGCGGTCGCCGTCCCGGATCAACCTCTCGCCCGACGCGCGGCGAGTTAGAGCGACGCCAAAAGGCGGCACATGGCTTCGATGTCCGCCTCCGACTGGTTCCAGGAGACGACGAGCCGCGCCTCACCCGGCGACCAATCATAGAACTCGGCCCCCGCTGCACGCAGCTTCGCCAGCTTTTCGGCCCCTGGCTTGATGAACACCTGATTACTCTCCACCGGCGTCGATACATGGGCCGCACCGGCCGCACCGAGTTTCGTCGCCAGCGCGTTGGCGCGTGCGGCGAGCTTCAGCCACAAGCCGCCCTCGAGATATGCCAAGAATTGCGCGGCCGGATAACGTCCCTTGCACAGCAGATGGCCGCCGCGCTTGCGTCGCCGCGCGATCTCCTCGGCACGGTCCAGATCGAAGCACACGATTGCTTCCGCCGCGATCGCGCCATTCTTGGTGGCGCCAAACGAGAGCAGATCGACGCCCGCCCGCCAGGTCACATCCGCTGGCGCGCACCCAAGCGCGGCAACGGCGTTGCCAAACCGCGCACCGTCCATGTGGGTTGCGAGCCCCGCTCGCTTGGCGATCTCGCCGATCGCCGCCACCTCCTCAGGTTTATACACGGCCCCACGCTCTGTCGTTTGCGAGATCGAAACAACGCTCGGCGCCACGGAATGAATCCCACGCGCATTGCGTACGATGGCTTCCTGCAACGCCGCCGGCGTGATCTTGGCTGCTTCGCCCTCGATCAGGACGAGTTTTGCGCCTCCTGAGAAGAATTCCGGCGCGCCGCATTCATCGCACTCGATGTGCGCCTCGCGATGGCACAGCACCGCGCCCCAGGGCGGCGTGACGCTGGCGAGCGCGATCGCGTTCGCCGCGGTGCCGCTAGCGACTGTAAAGACGCGCACCTCCCGCTCGAACAACGCACTGAACGCTTCGTTCAATTTGCGCGACCAGACATCCTCTCCGTACGCGGGCGCCGGTTTATCGTTTACGGCGGTTAAGGCGGCGACGATCTCCGCGGCCGCCGCAGCTGTATTGTCCGAACGAAAATTCATTCTTCACATCCCCGCCAAAGTCACGCGTCAACACACTCTTCACAAACGCCAGGAAAACCGCGCACTTTTCGTCTCAAAATAAAACGAAAACGCAGATGCGCGAACGCTTGCTTTACAGAGCGCCGATAGGCTTAGCGCAAATTAGCCATCGGGGCGGGGCGTGCAACATTTCATCAACCATGCGGCGATCGAACGCGCAGCGGCGGAGATCTTCTCCAGCACACGCACGCGTTATTATCTGTACGCGCTGATTGCCGTCGCCACCTCGATTTCGGCGGGCTTGCCTTTGGGCGCTGTGTGGTTCGGCCTCGCGCTCATGGTCGATGAGATGCACAAATGGGCGAGCACGCACGCCAACGCGCTTGTCGGTACGCACACTAAATCACTACATTTCACGCTCGATCTCGCGCAGTCGGCGAGCCTTGCTGTCGCGCCCGGCATCCTTTGGTTCGAGCAATCCGCAGTCGGCGCGCCCCTTGCCGCCGCCATGCTCGCGATGCTTTGCACCCACACGGCGTTCTCCGCGCGACGTGGCCGGCTCTATGCATTGGCGATCTGCGCGCCCTATGCAGCGCTCGGACTCGTGTTTCTGTTTGCGAGCGGCGGCTTGACCGCCTTCGCCACCGTACTCGCCGTTGGCGCTTGTGTGGCGTACGTGCTTGCTGCGGGCCTGCATCACGCGCATCGCGCTTCACATGCGCGGGTGCAGGACATCGAGTGGCTGCGACAGCTCAACATGAGCTTCAGCGACGCGACGTCGGCGGCTTGGGAGATCGATTTCACGCGCGAACGGCTCATCGGCGCCGACCGCCTCGCCGCCTTGGTCGGTCGACCGATCAGCTATCGCGACGTGGTCGAAGGCGCGTGCTTTGCGCCGCCCGAAGATCGCGCGCTGGTGAAGTCCGCTTTCGCCCCCACACACGGCGCCGTTCGCCGCCTGGCGCTGGCCCACGACGTGATGCGCCCCGACGGATCGCGCGTCCGCGTGCGTCACCACGCCTTCGTCCGCACCACGCCGGAGGGCGCTCCGGTCCGCGTCACCTGCGTTTCCCGCACAGGCGAACCGAGCGTCGCCGCACCCGCCCTTTCTCAGGATGCTTTGAAAGACGCATCCACCGCGCTCTTAGCGCAGGGTGAGACCCTAAAAACGCTGCGCAATGAATTGTCCTTGACCACCGAGACGCGCGCGCCGCTTGAGACGCTGTCGGCTGGTCTTGCGCGCATCCTTGGCGCACTCGCGCAAGGCGCGATCGATATCGAACGTGGCGTGGATGATCTGGCCCACGCCCGTCACGCCGCGGAAAGCGCCAATCTCGCCAAGTCGCAGTTCCTCGCGAACATGAGTCACGAACTGCGCACCCCGCTCAACGCCATCATCGGCTATGCTGAGATGCTGCAGGAAGATGCACAGGACAATGGCGACGCAGCCACCGTGCAAGACCTGCAACGCATTTTAGGCGCCGCCAAGCACCTGTTGAGCCTGATCAACGAAATTCTGGACCTCTCCAAGATCGAAGCCGGCCGCATGGACGTGAGCACCACGGAGTTTGACCCGTGCGAAATGCTTGACGACGTCATTGCCACCATTCGTCCGGTCGCGGAGCAGAACGGCAACGTCATCACGCTGACCGGACTGGCGGATGGCGGCCTCGCGCAGACCGATTCCATGAAGCTTGGCCAGTGCGTGCTGAACTTCCTCTCCAATGCCGCCAAATTCACGAAGAACGGCGCCATCGAGGTCACCTGCGACCGCCGCGAATTCAATGGCGTCGAGCAAATGTTCATCAGCGTGCGCGACACCGGCATCGGCATGTCCAGCGAGCACATGTCGCGCCTATTCCAACCGTTCGTGCAGGCCGACCCGAGCATCACGCAGCAATATGGCGGCACGGGCCTTGGTCTCACCATCACACGCCGCTTCGCGCAATTACTGGGCGGCGATGTCACCGTCGAAAGCAAGCTCGGCGAAGGCTCCATCTTCACCGTGCATGTGCCCGTGAACTTCTCCGACGCCGCCGCGGCTCTGGGCGCCGCCGCGAAGATCGATGAGATGCAAGGCACGGCCGATCAGCCGCTGGTCATCGTCATCGAAGACGAACCCGATGCACGCGAACTCGCCGCGCGCGCCCTCACCCGCGCCGGTTTCGCCGTGCAAGGCGTTGGCGGCGGCGAAGCCGGCCTCGCGCTTGCGCGCGCCAAGGCGCCGGCGCTCGTGCTGCTAGACATCTTCCTGCCGGACCGCTCGGGCTGGCGCGTGCTGCAAAGCCTGAAGCACGACCCGGCGACGCAGGACATTCCGGTGGTCGTGCTTTCGGTCAACGAAGACCGCGGTCACGCGCTCGCACTAGGCGCCGCCGAGCACATCGTGAAGCCGGCGGATCGCGACATGCTCGCCGCCACTGTGATGCGCTACGCCCGCAAGCGCCCCCCTGAGCGAGACGCGCCGGCCGCCACCGTCACGCCCCTCGCCCATAAGCACGCCGGCTGATTAGTGCGACGCGTGCGCGGCGACGACGCGCGCCACCACTTCCGTCACCCGCTTGCCGGTTGGGATGTGCAGAAATTCGTTCGGCCCGTGCGCGTTCGAGTGCGGCCCAAGCACACCCGTCACCACGAATTGCGCCTCGGGGAATTTCTCGCCCAGCATGCCCATGAATGGGATCGAGCCGCCTTCGCCCATCATCGCCACCGGCTTGCCGAACGCGGCGTGTGAGGCGTCCTCAAGCGCGGCTTCCAGCCACGCCGCCGTTGGCGGCGCGTTCCAACCAGAGCCGGCCTTCTCCCCCTCATAGGTGACGCGTGCGCCATAGGGCGGATCACGTTCGACGATCTCTTTCATGCGCTTGCTCGCTTGCACCGCATCGACCGTCGGCGGAATGCGCATCGAGAGCTTGGCTTCGGTGAAGGGGCGCAGCACATTGCCTGCATCCTGCGGCGCTGGCGCGCCGGCGAAGCCTGTCACCGAAAGCGCCGGCCGCCAGGTGCGGTTCAGCACCAATTCCGCAAGATCCGTTCCAGCGGGCTTCATGCCGTCGACGAACGGAAATTTCGCATAAACCTGATCGCCCAGCGCCTGCGCAGCGACTTTCGCCTGACGCACACGCTCGTCCGGAATTTTGGCCTTCAACTCGTCCACGACGACTTCGCCAGTCTCAATGTTCTCCAACCGCGCCAGCACCTGACGCAGGATACGAAAACTTGACGGCACGACGCCGGACGCGTCGCCTGAGTGTACGCCCTCGTTCAGCACGTCGACACGCAAGACGCCGCCAACCAACCCGCGCAACGAGGTCGTGAGCCAAAGCCGCTCATAATCGCCGCAGCCGCTATCGAGGCAGACCACCAGCGAGACTTTGCCGATACGATCAGCGAGCGCATCCATGTAGAAAGGCAAGTCCGGAGAGCCGCTCTCCTCGCTCGCTTCGATCACGATCACGGCGCGCTTGTGCGGCACGCCCTGATCCTTGAGGGCCAACAGCGCGCCCAGTGCGCCGAACATCGCGTAGCCATCGTCGGCGCCGCCGCGTCCATAGAGCTTGTCGCCTTCAAGCACCGGAATCCACGGCCCCTTGCCGTCCGCCCATCCGGTCATTTCTGGCTGCTTATCCAAATGGCCGTAGAGCAGCACGGTGTCGCCGCTCACGCTTCCGGGGACATCGATGAAAATCAGCGGCGTGCGACCCGGCGCGCGTTCGACGCTCAGCGTCGCGTTGAGCGCGGGCAACTTCTTTTCCGCCCAGGACACGAACAGCTGCACCGCCCGTTCCATGTGGCCATGCTTCTCCCAGTCAGGGTCGAACGACGGCGACTTGTTGGGAATGGCGATGTATTCAACGAGGGTCGGAACAATCTCGTCGTTCCAAATCTGATCCGTAAAGCTGCGCAGCTGCGCGTGCGAAATCTCGGCCATGAACGGGGGCTCCTTAGTTCGCAAAATAGGGCCGAACGTCAGGCTTGACCACGCGCCAAGGCGACCATTGCACTTTCACGCGTAAGCATTGCTTCCTTGCATAGCTTGACGCCCGCGGATCGTTTCGGGCGGACATTTCGCGTTATCGATGAAAAGAGCCGGCTTTTTACAGGAAATGGGTTCGAGGCCGCGCGCGTCGGGCAAGATTCGGCGACGCCAGCGGCAACGAGACGCATTGGAGCTTTCCAGGCGCCACATTCTTTAGCGACGCTGCGCGGGCCTCGCCCAAGTGGTGTGCGACGCTTGGGCATTGTATCTGTGCAACCGATATCGCACTTACGTGTTTAAGCGGGTTGGCGCCTCAATGCGCTCCGGGGGATCCATTGCCTTACGATCACGCGACGACGCCGCACATTCTGCCGCCGCCGGCAACCTTGGCGATGCCTACCCAGCCCGTGTCCCAGCCGGCGCAAGCGCGTCGCTGGCATGAATACACGCCGATGTGGCTGCGTCGCACCGGCCTGTTCGCCGCCACCTTCCTGCTGACGTTCGCGGCCTTCATGGCCCCTTATGACTTGTTCGCAGGGGAAGGCTTCACCTGGATCGAGGTCGCAGCACTCGTGCTGTTCGGTCCGCTCTTCATCGGCATCTCTTGCTGGTTCTGCAGCGCCCTCGCCGGCTTCTTCCTGTTGGCGACACGCCGCGGCGGTTTCTTCAAGGTGGAGGACATCCACGGCGCTTCGCATAAACGCACGGCGTTGCTCGCCGTTGTACGCAACGAAGACGTGGCCGCCGTCTATGCACGTCTGCGCGCGATGGATAACGCGCTCGCCCGTAAGGGTCTCAGCAGCCAGTTCGACTTTTTCGTCCTGAGCGACACCAACAAGGAGCTTGTCGCGGCCCAAGAGGGCCTCGCCGCCGCCAATGCCGCCGCCAGCAGCCACAGCGCCTTCTACTATCGTCGGCGCGCCATCAATCATGGCCGCAAGTCCGGCAATGTCGCCGATTGGGTCCGCAATTTTGGCGGCGCCTACGAATACATGATTGTGCTCGACGCCGACTCGCTGATGAGCGCCGAGCTGTTGCAAGCCCTGCCGGTTTACATGGACGCGCGCCCTGATCTCGGCGTGCTGCAGACCATCCCCATGGGCATGGCCGGCGAGACTCTGTTCGCGCGCCACATGCAATTCGGCATTCGCCTCTATGGCCGGGTCGCCAGCGCCGGCGTCGCCTGGTGGACGGGCGCGGAGGGCCTGTTCTGGGGCCACAACGCCATCCTGCGCACGCGCGCCTTCGCCGCGAACGCAGGGCTGCCGCGGCTTGAGGGGGCCCCGCCGTTCGGCGGTGAAATCCTCAGCCATGATGTCATCGAGAGCATGTTCATGCGCCGCGCCGGCTGGGGCGTGGAAATGGCGCCGCTGCTGGAAGGCTCCTACGAGCAATGCCCGCCGACCCTGGTGGACGAAGCCATTCGCGACCGCCGCTGGTGCCAGGGCAATCTCCAACATCTCGGCCTGATGCGCGCGCAGGGGCTCGGCTGGCTCGCCAAGGTGCAGATCGCCATGGCGGCGATGGTCTATTTCGCGGCGCCGCTCTGGCTCGCGTTCCTGAGCGCCGGCATTGCGCTGCGCCTTGAGCAGGGCGCGCCCGAACCAGGCGAACCCTGGTTTTCAGGCAGCGCCGAGCAATTGCTCGAATTGCACTGGAGCATCGTGCTCACGGTGGTGATGCTGTTTGGGCCCAAAGTCATGGGCGCATTGCTCATCCTTACGCGCCCCGAAGAACGCAGAGCCTTTGGCGGCGGCTTCGCCGTCATCGCGGGCCTGCTGGGCGAGTTGGTGATGTCAGCGGTTCTGGCCCCGATGCGCATGCTCTTCACCTGCCGCGCCGTTGCGGAAACGCTGCTCGGCTACGACAGCGGCTGGAATTCTCAACGCCGGTCCGCGGACGCCGCGCCCTGGTCGGAAGCCTGGCGTGCGTGCTGGTGGCACACGGCCATCGGCGTTTTCGTGCTGGCGCTCGCCGCGCCCTATTCGGATCTGGTGATCTGGACGGCGCCCATCCTGTTTGGACTGGTCTTCAGCGTGCCGTTGACCGTGCTCACCTCGAGCACGCAAGCGGGCATGCTGGCCGCAAGCGCCGGCGTCTTCCTGACGCCTGAGGAGGTGGCCCCGCCGGCCGTGATGGCGGCGGACGCCGCTCGACCCGAAACGGTCGCGCCGACGCCCGAGCAAGCTGCATCCTATGCCTAGCGCGCGCCGCGGCGCGCTTGCACGCATCACAAAACGCGCTATCGGTCCTCTCAACGCGCGGGCGTAGTTCAGAGGTAGAACGTCAGCTTCCCAAGCTGAATGTCGGGGGTTCGATTCCCCCCGCCCGCTCCAAACTTATGCGCCGTATGGTCAGCCCGGTTCACTCTCCCAAATTGTAGCTGCGCCGATCATCGACGACCGTCGCCCTCCATTGGAGCTCGCGGCCGATTCTCACGCGCAGCGCGTCTGCGGCCGCTGGCTCTCCGTGCACGATGAAGGTGCGCTCGGGCGGCGCCTCAAATCCATGAAGCCAACGCATGATCTCGTCGACGTCCCCATGCGCGGAAAGCTCGGACAGATTGGCCACCTCGGCGCGGATTGGCACCCAAGCGCCAAACATTTTCAGTTCGGTTTCTCCCGCCAACAGACGCGCGCCACGCGTGCCCGCCGCCTGATATCCGGCGAATAGGATCGTGCTCCTTGCATCGGGTCCAAACGCCTTGATGTGATGCAGCACGCGACCGCCCGTGGCCATGCCGCTGCCGGCGATGATCACTTTGGGCACGGGGTTAGCCGTCAGCGCTTTCGACTCTTCCACATCACGCACATATTTCGTCGCCGCGCTGGCCGCCTCACAGACATCTTGCGGCAAGCGATGGTCATCCAGATGGTGGCACATCAAATCTGTGGCGCGGATCGCCATGGGGCTATCCAAAAACACCGGCGTCGACAGCAAGCGACCGGCTTCCTTCAGCGTCCATAAATGATGCAGCAGAACTTGCGCGCGGCCAACGGTGAAGGCGGGTATGACGATTGTGCCGCCCCGCGCGACTGTCCGTTCAATGATCGCGCCGAGCGCATCCAGGGGGTTGGTCCGCGCATGCGTGCGGTCGCCATATGTGGATTCCACCAGCAAATAATCGGCGCGTGCGATCGGCTCGGGGTCGAGCATGACGGCGTCGCCGAACCGACCCAAGTCGCCTGAAAAGACGATCACACGGTCATTGCAGCGCAGCTCCGCCGTAGCGGCGCCGAGAATGTGTCCCGCACGACGGAATCTGAGGGCGACATTGCCGCGCAATCGTTGGTCGACGTGAAAGCCTATCGGGCGCAGCAATGTCAAAGCCCGTTCCACGTCGCGCATTGTAAAGAGCGGCAACGCCGGCTTGTGCTTGCTGAACCCTTTCCGGTTGGCGTAGGCGGCGTCCTTCTCGGCAATCTCGGCGCTGTCCCTGAGGAGGATTTCGGTGAGGTCCGCCGTAGCGGCGGTGCAATAGACCGGCCCGGCGAAACCCTCACGCGCCAGGATTGGCAGATAACCGCTGTGATCGAGGTGCGCGTGCGTGAGCACCACCGCATCGATCGAGCGCGGATCAATCGGCAGCGGCTCCCAATTGCGCTCGCGTAGGACCTTGAGCCCCTGAAATAGCCCGCAATCGAGCAAAATCCGGGCATCAGACGTCTCGATCAGGTGCTTGGAGCCCGTGACCGTACCAGCGCCGCCGAAACTGGTGAGTGATAGACTCAAAACCCGCTCATCCCCTTCTCTCGGCTCGCGCAGACCATTGTCAGCCGGCCGCTCCAGCGCCACCCTCGCCGACACCGCCGCCCGCCCGATTGAGGCCAATCAAGCGCGTGACGGCTCCGCCGGGGCAAAAGAAACACCCATGGACCGGGCTGAAGAAGTGAACGCCGCCGAAGGCGGCCCTCTGTTCGCCCTGCGCGGCGTCGGCAAGACTTATGGCGAAGGCGCGACGGCTGTCCATGCGCTCATTGACGTCAATCTGGATATCGTCCCGGGCGAGTTGATTGTGCTTCTCGGGCCCTCGGGCTCCGGCAAATCTACTCTTTTGAACATCCTCGGCGGCCTCGATCGACCAAGCGCCGGCGAGGTTCTGTTTCGCGGCGCGTCGCTCACAACGCTCAACGACAGCGGGCTCACGCAATTTCGGCGCAAGCATGTTGGCTTTATTTTTCAATTCTACAATCTCATCCCCAGCCTCACCGCCCGCGAGAATGTGGAACTCGTGGGCGAGATCACCGACGACCCGCTTGACGCCGCCGAGGCGCTTGAACTCGTGGGCTTGGCCAAGCGGCTTGATCATTTTCCTTCGCAACTCTCAGGCGGCGAGCAGCAACGGGTCGCGGTCGCGCGCGCCATCGCCAAACGTCCGGCGGTATTGCTCTGCGACGAACCCACTGGCGCGCTCGATGTGAAGACCGGCGTGCGGGTTCTGGAGGCGTTGCAGGAGGTCAATGAGCGCTACGGGTCCACGACCTTGATCGTGACGCACAATGCCGATGTTGCGCGCATGGGCGCACGCGTGATCCGCTTTGGCGACGGACGCGTGCGCAGTGTCGAAGTAAACGCCGACCGCGCGGCGCCGTCGCAATTGGTTTGGTGATCCATGCGCGCGCTCGACAAAAAGCTCTTGCGGGACGTCTGGCGCATGCGCTTACACGCAGCCGGGGTCGCGCTTGTGCTTGGGTGCGGCCTCTCGATCCTGGTGATGGCTGTTGGCATGCGCGGCTCAATGGAGCGGACGCGCACCGCCTATTATGCCGAACGCAATATGGCCGACCTCGCCGTGTCACTCGTGCGCGCGCCGGACCGCGTCGCGCACCAATTGGCCGAGGCGCCCGGCGTGCAAGCGGTGGAAGCCCGCATCAGCGGCGTCGCGCTGCTGGACCTGCCCGACGTCGAGCAGCCGCCATCGGCGCGCCTCGTCTCCTTGCCTCGCGATGGACGGCCGCTCGTCAATGATCTCACCCTGGCGCGGGGACGTTGGCCGGACCCAGCACGCGCCAACGAAATCATCTTGAGCCAAGCGTTCGCCGACGCCAACCGCATCGAGCCCGGCGATACGCTCGCGGCGACAATGTACGGCCGCCGACAAACACTGCACGTGGTCGGCATCGCCAACTCGCCCGAGTTCGTCTTCGTCGCCGCGCCTGGCGAGTTGTTTCGACAAGCCGACCGCTTTGGCGTGATTTGGATGGGCCGCGAAGCGCTCGCGCGCGCCTATGATCTCGACGGCGCGTTCAACGACGCTGTGTTCACACTCGGCCGCAACGCCAACCCATCGGAAACGATCGCCGCGATCGACCGCATCCTCGCCCCCTACGGCTCGACCGGCGCCTATGGCCGTGACCGCATGATCTCTGACAGGTTCCTGAGTGAGGAATTGCGTCAGCTGTCCACCATGGCCACCTTCATCCCGGCGCTCTTTCTCATCACGGCGGCGTTCTTGGTCAACATCGCGATGAGCCGCGTGATCGCCACTGAACGCTCGAACATCGGCTTGCTGAAGGCGTTCGGTTATTCGGACGCCGCGGTCGCGTGGCATTACGCCAAGAGCGCCCTCATCTTCGCGGCGATTGGAGCATTCTTGGGTTCGGCGGCAGGCGTCGCTCTCGGGCGTGCTGTGGCCGACCTCTATCGCGAATACTACCATTTTCCACGGCTCGATTTCAGCGCGTCTCCCGCGACATTCATCGGCGCTTGGGCGGCGGGATTTGCCGCCGCGCTGGCAGGATGCTTGGTTTCGGTTCTGCGCGCAGCGCGCTTGGCGCCTGCGGCGGCGCTCACACCGCCGCGGCCGACCGCATTCTTTTCCGAAGGGGGTGGCGTTGCCGAATTTGCGGCAAAACTCGACGCCAAGTCGCGCATTATCATGCGTCGGATCGCGCGCTTCCCCCGTCGCGCCGGCACCACCTCGCTCGGTGTCGCCTTCGCCATCGCCCTGCTGGTGGTGGCGCGTACATTCCCCGCCGAAATGGATTATTTGCTCGACGTGAATTTCGGCGTCGCCAATCGCCAGGACGTCACGCTCACCTTCGCCGAAGCCCGCGATCAAGCCGTGCTGCACCAGGTCGAACGGCTCCCCGGCGTCCTCTATGCTGAACCGTTCCGTGTTGATGACATCGTCCTGCGTCACAACGGCCGCACCGTCCACGAGGCGGTTTTTGGCGTGCCCCCGGCGGCGCGCTTGAGCCGTGTGGTCGGCGCCAACCAGACGCCCATTCCGCCCCCCATTTCCGGCATCGCCTTGGCGCGCGCGCTTGCGCAAAAACTGGATGCACGCCCTGGCGACGAAATCCGTGTGGAGCAAACGCGCGGCCAACGCATCGCCACAACAGTGCGCGTCAGCACCATCGTCGACCCGATGATAGGTTCGTCAGCCTATATGGAGCTCGGCGCTCTCTCGCGCCTCCTGCGCGAACCCGGCCGTATCAGCGGCGCGCATCTCATGATGGACCCCGCTCACATGACGACATTCAATAGGCGCATCAAGCAGATCCCGGTCATCGCCGGCGCCAGTTATGTTGGCCAGGCCGAAGCCTCGATGCGGCAGGAGTTCGACGAAGGTGTCGGAGTGATGAATTTCATCTATGCCGCGTTCGCCGCCATCATGGCGGGCGGTGTCGCCTTTTCCGCCGCGCGCATCACGCTGGCCGAGCAAGAGCGCGATCTCGCCACGCTGCGCGTCCTCGGCTTCACGCGGGCGGAGGTGTCCTACATCCTCATCGGCGAACTCATGGCCCTGGCGCTCATCGCGGCGCCCGCGGGGATCGCGTTCGGCACGCTGCTTGCGATATGGCTGATGCAACTTTTCCAGACCGACATGTACGCTTTTCCGTTTGTGTTCAATCCCGGCGGCTATGCGTTCGCTGTGACGTTCACACTGGTCTGCGTCGCCGCGGCCGCGCTGGTGGTGCGCATGGGCATCGATAAACTTGATATGATCGGCGTTCTTAAGGCGAGGGATTGATGATGCGCCTGCCTACCCCAGCCGAACTGACGGCCATCGTCCGCCAGCACATCCCATCCAAGCCGCCAAAGCTCGCGCGGGCGCAATGGATATGGCTGGGTGCGGGCGCGCTCCTGGTCGTCGTGTTGACTTGGCTCGCATGGCCGCGAGCGCAAGCCGTGGATGTGGCGGTGATCGACCGCGGCGTCGTGCGCGCAGAAGTCGTTGATGAGGCCCGCACACGCATTCATGACGTCTTTGTGGTTGCCGCGCCGGTCAGCGGCGAATTGCAGCGTATCGAGCTTGAGCCAGGAGACCCAGTGGTGCGCGGTCAAGTCGTCGCCACCATACAGCCCGCCGACCCCGCGCTCCTTGACGCTCGTGTCGCCGCTGAAGCCAATGCCGGCGTGAGCGCGGCGCAAGCGGCGCTCACGGCTGCGGAAGCAGATTATCAATTGGCGCAAAACGATCGGCAACGCATCGCCGCTTTGTTCGCGCGCGATTTCGCCTCGCAAGCCGCGCTTGACGCCGCCGATGCCGCGCTGCGGGCCGCGCGCGCCGCCGTCAACGCGCGCCGCGCCGACCTCACGCGCGCCCGCGCCGCCGCTGGTTCGCCCACATCACGCGCCCGGCGCGCCACCCCGATCGCCAGCCCCGCCGCGGGCCGCGTCCTGCGCGTTCTGCAAGAGAGCGAAACCATCGCGCTGGCGGGATCCCCGCTTCTGGAGATCGGCGACCCCGCCCAGATTGAAATCGTCGCCGAGTTCTTGTCGCAAGACGCGGTACGGATGCAGGCTGGAGCCGCAGCGCAGATCGAGAATTGGGGCGGCGATCCGCCGATACCCGCGCGCGTGTTTCGCATTGAACCCTACGCGCGCACCAAGATTTCGGCGCTGGGGGTCGAAGAGCAGCGCGTCAATGTGATCATCCACCTGCAAGAGCCGGAGCGCGCGCCGTCCCTGGGGCACGGATTTCGCGTCGACGCGCGCGTGGTGATCGCTGAAGCGGCGGACGCTCTACGTGTGCCGACGGATGCACTCGTCCGCGACGGACGCGGCTGGGCGGTGTTCGTGGTCGAAAGAGGCCGTGCGCGGCTTCGGCCTATCGCGGTCGGCCATGGCGGCGAGGATTACCGCCTGGTCACCGAGGGACTCGCGCCCGGAGACCGCGTAGTCCTGTTTCCGGGCGACGATCTGGCCGATGGCGCGCGCATTCGCCCAAATGGGTGAGCGTGCGCGCTTCTGTCTTGATCGCGCGCAAGGTAGTCTCCGCCCCGGCGTGGACACTCGCGACCGAAAGGGAGCATCGTGATGAGCCAAGCAGTTATTGATTTTTGTGAAGGCTTGAAGTCGACGTTGTTGACGCTGGAAGATCGTCTGGCCAAGGCGAAAACCAATTTAGAGACTGGCGCCGCAGGGGCCAGCAGCGAAGCCAAGAAGCACATTGACGAAGCCGCAGCGCAATTGGCGCAGTTCAAGACGCACGCGGCTCTGATGGCCCAAGCCATCCGCGCCGACTTGCCAAATCAAACCGCCGTGGCCCAGGAAAAGCTCAAAGACTTTGGGCAAGAGGCGCAAGTTGCCCTGCGCCACGCCGTGGTTTTCCTCGCCGAGAATACGGCCGAAGCGCTGCAGGTCGGTGCGAAGTCCGCGCAGCGCGTCGCCGAGCACCTTCGCCATGAGACCGCCGTTGCCGTGGTCGAAGATCAGGCCAAGCCGCCGGCGTGACGCTCAGGCCAAGCCTCACTGCTGATGTAGCCGATGTGACTTACGATCATCGGCTGGAGCCGCATGTTCGTGTGCATCACGCCTTGCCAGGGCGTACGCGGCTCAGGCTTGAGCCCTTGCGCGGGCGCCACGATTTGCTGGGCGCCCTTGCACGTCGCGTCGCGGCCCGCCCTGGCGTCGCCGACGTGCGCGAAAGCCCTTTGACCGGCGCGCTCCTGATTGAGCACGACGTCAGCCTCAGCGCCGAAGAGATTGCTGCGATAGTACGTAACCTTTGGCGCGGCGGCCTCACCGCGCCAGTCGCGCCCGCGCCTGCAGACTCCGCAAGCCAACCTTGGCACGCGATGACGGGACCAGCGGTGGCCTCGGCATTCGCCAGTGCGAATGGCCTGACACACGATCAAGCGCTGGAGCGATTGTATCGCATTGGCGAGAACCGCCTGTCGGAGCCCGTGCCGCCTTCGCCGCTCACGGTCTTTGTCGGTCAGTTCAAGTCCGTGCCTGTTGCCTTGCTTGGCGGATCGGCGATCCTCTCGCTCGCCACGGGCGGCGTCGTCGACGCAGTGCTCACCTTGGGTGTGATCGCCCTCAACGCCGGCATCGGCGCATCCACCGAAAGTTGGACCGCAAGCCTCATCCGCAGACTCGCGCGTCAGACCGATCCCGACGCAATCGTGCTGCGCGCCGGGAGAGAGACGCACGTGCCGACCTCACGCGTCGCCCCAGGAGACTGGATCTCGCTTAAGACAGGCGCCGCGGTGCCCGCGGACGCGCGTCTCTTGCAATCGGAATCGCTGCTGGTCGACGAATCTTCTCTGACCGGCGAGAGCTTCCCGGTTGAGAAATCCGCGGAGGCGTTTGTTGAAGACAGCGCACCGCTCGCGGTCAGGTCCACGATGGTGCATCGCGGCGGCGTCGTGACCAACGGGACAGGGATCGCCGTGGTCACCGCGACCGGCGCCGCCACCGAGATCGGCCGTGTGCGCGGTTTACTCCAAGCAGCTCATCCGCCCAAACCGCCGATGGAGCAAGCGCTCGACCGGCTCGGCGTGCGTCTAACGCTTGCCTGCCTCGGCGCATCCTCGCTGCTGGCGGTGATGTTGCTTGTGCGCGGCGCGTCGATGGGCGCCGTTGCGCGCAGCGCCGTTGCCCTGGCTGTCTCCGCCATTCCCGAGGGTCTGCCCGCGCTCGCCGCCTCCACAAAGGCGATCGCCGCGCGCGCGATGTCGCGCGAGGGCGCGTTCGTCCGCAACGTGAACGTGCTTGAGACTGCGGCCAATATCGACGTGCTGTGCCTCGATAAAACAGGCACGCTGACCCAGAACCGCATGCAGGCCTCAGTGGTTCAAACACTCGCAAGCCGTTACGACGTGACAGATGAGAAGCGCGCACCTGCGGGGGCGCGACTCGTCGCGAAATTCGCCGCACTCTGCAACGACGCCACGTTGTCGGACTCCGAGACGCCTTCCGCGGGCTCGGGCACAGAACTCGCGCTGCTGCACCTAGCCTCCAACGCAGGCTTCGACGTTAACGAACTGCGCCAATCCCTCCCGCGCGTCGGCGTACAACTCCGCACCGAACAGCGGCTCTACATGGCCACGGAACACGAGCACGGCGAAACCCCGTTGCTCGCGGTCAAAGGCGCCCCTCACCAAGTGTTGGGCCTCTGCACTAAAGTGCGTTCAGGCGGCGCAACGCGGGCGTTGTCCGAGGCCGACCGCCTGCAAATTCAACAGCAGAACGAAACCCTCGCACATGAGGGATTGCGCGTGCTGGGCGTGGCTCGCGGTCTCGGCGCGTCGCTCAGCGGCGGCGAGCCGGACCAATTGGAATGGCTCGGCCTGGTGGGCTTGCGCGATCCGCTGCGTCCTGGCGCCGCCCAAATGGTGTCGACGTTGCAGCGGGCGGGATTGCGGACGATTATTCTCACGGGCGATCAGGCGGGTACCGCACGTAGGCTCGCGCGAGATCTAGGATTCTCGAAGGATGGCTCGCTCGATGTCGTGGACGCGAGCGCCTTGCGCGACATGTCCGCTGAGGTTCTGAAGCACACGGTGCGCACGACAGAGGTTTTTGCGCGGGTGAGCCCATCGGACAAACTGGCCATCATCCGTGCGCTGCAATCGGACGGTCACGTCGTGGCGATGACCGGCGACGGTGTGAACGATGGTCCGGCGCTACGCGCCGCGGATGTCGGCATCGCGATGGGCCGATCCGGCGCCGATGTGGCGCGCGACATCGCAGACATCGTCATCGCCGACGATGATCTCGGCACCCTGCCGCGCACGCTGGCGCGCGGCCGGACCGCCGACGAGAATCTGCGCCGCGCCGTCCGCTTCTTGCTCGCGACGAACGCCAGCGAGGTCGCGCTTCTCCTCGCCGAAGGCCTGCATGGCCCGGACGCGCTGGAAACGCCCGCGCAACTTTTCTGGCTCAATCTGATGACCGACGTGTTTCCCGCGCTCGGGCTGTCCATGGCGCGCCCGGCCGCCGACGTTCTCGAACGTCCGCCGCGTGCGGCCACGCACGATGTATTCGGTCAGGAAGAGCTGAACTCAATCGCCAAAGACGCCGTGCGCATGGCCATGCCCGCCATCATCACGCACATCATCGGCACAGCGCGCCACGGGTCAGGACCGCGCACGCGCGGTTTGACCTTCCTGGCGCTCGCCAGCCATCAGCTCGCGCACGCGCTACGCCTGCGCCCCGGGCGCCCAGTGAGCGATCTGTTTGACCGACCGGTGGAACTGGGGGTCGCTGCGGCTTACGTGCTCTTAGCCGCGCCGTTTGCGCTCGCGCCGCTACGACGCATATTGCGCATCACACCGCCGCGCGTGCTCGAAGCAACCACCATCGTCGGCTTTTCGCTTGTCCCCCTTGTCGGCAAGCTCATGGCGCGACACGTGGCTCCTCGTTGACGACGGCGGCGCTCGGCTCCGCGGTCAGATCGGTTTTCACCTCAGCCACCAAGTCTTCGATGTCCTCGGCGAATTCCGCAACAGAAGCGCGCGCGCCTTCGTAAAATTTTATGCCTCGCTTCAGCCCTTCACGCACGAGCGGTCTGGCAGTTCTCAATACATGCGGTGCGGCCACCACCGCCGCGATGGCCAGAGCGCCCGCGCCCAGTACAAACGCCGCCCCAAGGACCCGACTGCCCAACGCCATTGTCCACTCCGCTTCGGCCCGCCCTCTCTTGCATACGAGGAGCCGACCTTGCCAACTTGCCCTGGATCAATCGTATCCAACCCAAATATGCGAGCAATTCGACAATGTCGCACGAGAATCTCAGCGAACCGGCGGATAAGACGCGCTCCCTCGCCGCCATGCGATTGCTCGCAGGCGGCCTCTTGGTGCTCATGGCCTGCACCTTTGTTCTGGCGCTTTCGCGGCAGGATCAAGCACCGATCTGGGGCTATGTCCGCGCCTTCGCCGAAGCCGCGCTGGTGGGAGGATTGGCTGATTGGTTTGCGGTAACGGCCATCTTTCGGCGGCCGCTCGGCCTGCCAATCCCGCACACCGCGGTCATTCCCCGGAGCAAGGAGCGCATCGCCCAAGCATTGGGGGAGTTCGTCGCGGTGAACTTCCTCGCGCCCGAGGTGATTGGCGCACGGCTGCGCGACCAGGACCTCGCCACCGCGCTTGGCCGTCAACTGGCGGATCCGGCCACCGCCCGGCGCGTCGCGGACGGCGTTATGGATGCCCTGCCTGGCGTCGTTGATCTGCTGGACGACGAAGTCGTCAGCGAATTCATGCGCCGCCAACTCACCGATTTCAGCCGCGATGAGCGGCTCTCCGCCACTTTGGGACGCGGTATCAAACTCCTGACCGAACACGGTCGCCACCAGCCGGTGCTCGACGCGGCGCTTGCCGAAGGCTGGCGCGCCCTGGAAGAGCACGAGCCGGCCATTCGCGCGCAAGTGCGCGCGCGCACGTCGTGGGCTTGGCGGCTCATCTCCCTGGACGCGCGCGCCGCCGATGCGTTGATCGGCGCCATTGAAGACACGCTGCATCAAGTGGCCGAACAGCCCGATCACCCCGCGCGTCAGCGCATTACCGAGTTGCTGCAGAAATTCTCCGACGATTTACAGCATTCGCCGGAGTTGCGCGCGCAGATGGAACGCATCGTCGCCGACATCCTCGCGCATCCTTCCGTCGCGGCTTACCTCGGCGAAGTGTGGCAAGCCATGAAGCTGGCGTTGCGCGGCGCGGAAACCCAAGCGGCGGCGCGCAACACACTCGCCTCCGGCATTGAGCGCTTCGGAGCGGCGCTGTTGGAAGACCAAGCGGTTGTCGAGACGCTCAATCGCCGCCTTCGCGCGCTGCTGACCGAAATCGCCGGCCGTCACAATCGCGACGTCGGATCGCTCATCTCCGAGACCATTCGGAGCTGGGACACCGCGACCGTGGTCGAAAAGCTGGAACAAAATGTCGGCGCCGATCTGCAATATATCCGCATCAACGGCACCATCATCGGCGGCCTGATCGGCCTCGCCATCCATCAGACGACGATCTGGTTGCGCTGAACGGACCCAGGTTCCCACGCCCCCAATGCAATGACGTGTTGCATTGGCGAAACATTCGCCCACATTCGCGCGTATCCGTCGGCCCCGCAGGAGGTGACGCATGCGCTGCTGGCTGTTCTTCAACCGAGAGGTAGCGCCCGGCGTTCCCGAGGCGCCGGAGATTTTGCGGTTTCAGGAAACCGCAAAAATGCTCGACATCGAATTACATGTCTTGAAGCCGAGCGAGTTCGATCTTGTTGTCGATTCCAATGATACTTGGTCCGCGAGTTACCAGGGCCGCGACCTGCGCAAACCGGATTTGATCATCCCGCGCTGCGGCAGCGAAACATCCTACTTCACGCTGGCCGTGCTACGGCATTTCGAACGCCAAGGCGTCGCGATCGCGAACAGTCCCGCGGCAATTGAGTCAGTCTCGGACAAACTGCATACGCTGCAGGTCGTCGCCGGAGCCGGCCTGCCTGTACCAAAGACCATCCTCGGCAAGTTCCCGGTCGATGTGAATTTGGTGGAACGCGAACTCGGCTTTCCCGTGGTGGTGAAGAAGCTCAAGGGCACGCGCGGCAACGGCGTCGTACTATGTCGGGACCGCTCGCAATTCGACGATCTCGCCAACCTGCTCGACGGCGCGGCGAACGGAGCCGATTTCCTTTTTCAGCAATACATTCGCGCCAGTCACGGTCGCGACGTGCGCGTGCTCGTCATCAATGGCCAAATCGTCGCCGCGATGGAGCGGCAATCGGCGGACGGGGGCTTTAAATCCAACATCTCGCTCGGCGGTCACGGTCGTCCCTTCCCCGCGCCGCCGGAAATGGCGGATCTCGCGCTCAAAGTGACGCGGGCGCTCAATCTCGACATCGCCGGCATCGATATCCTGTTTGACGAACACGGCTATCGTGTCTGTGAAGCCAATTCCGCCCCGGGCTTTCAGGGGCTCGAACGCGCTTGCGGTCTCGACGTGCCGGCCGTGATCTTCCGCGCCATGGCTCGCAAATTCGGCATCCGCATCAGCCATTCCGATCGCTGGACGCACACGATCGAGACCGCCGCTCGAAACGCCCTCGATGCACTGCCGACGCCAAGGCCGGCCGCGTCGCCGCAACCGACAACGCCGCTCTTGCAGCCCGCGCCCATCCGGCGCCGGCCGCGCCCGAGCTAAGCCGCAAGCGCTTCACGCACGCGGCGATCGTAATCATTGCCGAGTTCGATCAAAGCTGTCGCGCAATCACCGGCGAAAGACGGCCCATGCATCAGCGCCAGCGTACGTGGCCGCATTTGCGCCAATCCGCGTATCGTCGACCCCATGCCGGGATGCAGCGCCGAATAGTGCGAGACGTCCTCCGCAACGATCGCCGGCTCAACAATGTCGCTCTCCACGAGAGCCGGCCGATCGCCATGCTGCGTGAAGAGATCGCCGCAGAGCAACGTGCCCGTCGATTCTTCGAACATCAGCCCCGCGTCCCAACCATGGGGCGTGTGCGGCGTATCGATGTAGCGCATACGCTTGCCCCCAAGATCGATCACCTCACCGTCAGACAAGAGGCGCGGCGCCCGGTCCGCCATGTCATTCAGCGACACCATGCATCCCACAGCGCCATGCGCGACTTCCGCGTGCGGGGCGATCGCCAACCATTCGTTCATCGCACCACACTCATCGGCCTCGTAATGTCCGAACGCAATCCAGCGCAGCTTTTCGGGCGCAATGACACGGCGCACCGCCTCGCGCACCAATGGAAACATGCGGCGCGGGCCAGTGTGAAACAGAAGCGGCTCGTCACCGGTGATCAGGAATTGGTTGAAGGTGAAGCCTTCGGGCGGGATCACCTCCGGCATAAAGGTCGACAGACGATACACGCCGCTCGCGATCTCGTTGACTTTGGTTTGCATCACCGCACCCAATTCATATTTTGACAATACAAATATGTGCAACCAAATTTGGATAGAGTCAATATAGGTGCACGCCCATGTGCAATGAAATTCGATGGCCCGCGCGTACACGTTGAAGCGCCGCGCAGAGCGACAAGCCGAAACACGGCAAAAGATCGTGGACGCCGCTGTCGAACTGCACAGCACGCTCGGCCCCGCGCAGACCTCGCTCAGCATGATCGCCGAGCGCGCCGGCGTGCAGCGGCACACGCTCTATGCACACTTTCCCGACGAGCGGAGCCTCTTCATGGCCTGCTCCGGCCACGTATTTGAACGCCATCCGCCACCTGATTCTGCGCCGTGGGGCGCCATCCGAGACCCCATGAAGCGCCTGCAAACTGGCCTTTTGGCCCTCTACGAATGGTACGATTGCGTAGCCGCCGCTATCGCCGCGCCGATGCGCGACGCAGAACATCACGCGCTCACGCGCGAGGTCAGCGAACTTCGCTTCGGTCCGCCGATGGCGGCGATGCACGAAATCCTGGGCGCCAAGCTCAAGGCCAAGCAGCGCGCTCTCCTCCCCCTAGCGCTCAGCTTCGCGACGTGGCGCACGCTGGTCCGCGACACGGGGCTGAAACCGGCAGCGGCAGCCATGGCAATGGTCAAGGCCATCGAGGCGCAGGACTAGGCGGCACCTGCGCGCGCGGGCTCCGGACTGGAATATTCCACCTCAGTACAGTCGCCGCTTGCGAAATCCACCCCCAAATCCGCCTGCACCTAGCCCTTCCAGCAATAATCTTGCTTACAAGCACACAATCGGGTAGGAAATTTCACATGAGCGGTCGCCGCCCCCTATGTCAGGCAAGCCTTGCCTCCCTGAGCCTTAGCGGCCCCAGGGCGTAGACCGGCTGCTTTGCGGCCTGCCCTGGGGATCAACGTTTCCGATCGCAGTCCTATTCCCAAGGCCAGGGCCATGACCAAGCAAGACCACGTACGCATCTTCGACACCACTATGCGCGACGGCGAGCAATCGCCGGGCGCGGCCATGACCATGGCCGACAAGATCGAGATCGCGCGCCAACTCGATTCCATGGGCGTCGACATCATCGAGGCGGGCTTTCCCGCCGCCTCCAACGGCGACTTCGAAGCTGTCCGCGCCGTCGGCACGGTGCTGGAGAACGCGGTGCTCTGCGGGCTCTCCCGCGCCGGCCCGAAAGACATCGAACGCTGCGCCGAAGCGATTAAAAGCGCCAAGCGTTTCCGCATCCACACCTTCATCTCGACCTCGCCGATCCATCGCAAGCACAAGCTCAACATGGAGGCGCACCAAGTGCTCGATGCGGTCACCGCTTCGGTCACGCTCGCGCGCAATTTTACCGACGACGTGGAATGGAGCGCCGAGGATGCGACGCGCACCGAGCGCGATTTCCTGAAACGCTGTGTCGAGGCCGCGATCCGCGCCGGCGCCACGACGATCAATATTCCGGACACCGTGGGCTATTCTTTCCCCGATGAGTATCGCGAGCTCTTCCGCGACTTGATCGAAAGCGTACCCGGGGCCGACAAAGCGATCTTCTCGGCGCATTGTCATAACGATCTGGGTCTCGCCGTAGCCAATTCAATCGCGGCCGTGCAAGGCGGCGCGCGCCAGATCGAATGCGCCGTCAATGGTCTCGGCGAACGCGCAGGCAATGCAGCACTCGAAGAGATCGTCATGGCGTTCCGTGTCCGCGGCGCCGACCTCCCGTTCCAAACCAATATCGACAGCCCACAATTGATGCGCGTCAGCCAAACCGTGGCGCGCGTCACCGGCTTTCCTGTGCAATTCAACAAAGCCATCGTCGGCAAGAACGCCTTCAGCCACGAAAGCGGCATCCACCAAGACGGAATGCTGAAGCACACCGAGACGTACGAAATCATGCGCCCCGAAGATGTCGGCCAAGGCGCGACCAGCTTGGTGATGGGTAAGCTCTCCGGCCGCCACGCGTTCAAGAAGAAGCTCGAAGAGCTGGGCTACACGCTCGCCGACAACGCGTTGAACGACGCCTTCCAGCGCTTCAAGGAATTATGCGATCGCAAACGCCACGTGTTCGATGAGGACATCGTCGCGCTGGTGGACGATCAGATCGCGCACGGCGATGACGCCATCCAGGTGTCGCGCCTGCGTGTCGTCGCCGGCACCGAAGGCCCGCAAACTGCGGAAATCGACCTCACCATCAATGGCGAAGCGGTTTGGAGAACCGCCCGCGGCAACGGGCCCGTGGATGCGATCTTCAACGCCATCAAGGAAGCCGCGCCGCACGAGGCGGACCTCGACCTCTATCAGGTCCACGCCGTCACCGAAGGCACCGATGCGCAGGCGATCGTGAGCGTACGCCTCTCGGCGGGCGGCCGCTCAGCCTCGGCGCGTGCGTCGGATGCGGATACGCTGGTGGCGAGCGCGCGCGCGTACGTGGCCGCGCTTAATCGCCTCAATGCATTGAGCGGTGGGCGCATCTCGGCGCAACACAGCGCGGCGTAGCAAGGAGGAGCGCCGGCGTCACGCCGGCGGTCCACCCGAGATTAGCGTCCCCGCAATCCGTCGTTCTGGCCTTCGATCAGCCCACCATTCTGCGGCGGGATCGAGAGGATGCCCACTGAAGCCAGCATCTGGCGCTCAGCCACAACCAGATCGCGCTCGGCTTGCGCCAACGCGATCCGCGCGGTCAGCAAATCCGCCTCCTGGTCAAGCACCTCGACCGTCGAACGCAGGCCTGTTTCCTGTTCCAGCGTCACGCCTTCATACGCCAGCTCCGCCGCCTGGACTTGCTCGCGTGCGGAATCAACCGCCGCGCGCGCCGAGGCAAGCCCAGTCCAAGCGTTGGTGACGCTCTCCTGCACACCGCGTTGTGCGGCGGCGAGATCGAGATTCGAGGCCGAACGCAGCGCCCGTTGCGCGCGCGTGCGCGACCGGATCGCGCCGCCTTGGAAGAGCGGGATCGAGACGCGGACGCCCACGCTATCGCTCGTCGCTTCGGAATCGTCATCATCGAAATCCGCGCCGATCGAGCTGCCGGCCTCCAATGTGACGTTCATGCGGCCCTGCGCGGCGGCGACGTCCACGTTTGCGTCAGCCAGGCGCGTATCGGCCATGGCGGCGATCAGCACTGGGGAATTGTCGACCGACAGATCGAGCGCTGTCTGCAGATCGCTCGGCAAACCCGGTGTCGGCGCCGGCGCGCTGAGATTGGACGGCGGACGACCAACCAGACGCTGATAGGCCTGCACCGCCGCGGCCATGGCGCCCTGGGCCTGCACCAATTGCGTGCGCGCTTGCGCCAAACGCGCCTGTGATTGCGCGACATCGGTGCGCGTCACTACGCCGGCATCGAATTGCGCTTGTGCGTATTCGAACAAGCGCGTGAGGTTTGACACCGTCGTCTCGCGCGCCGCGACCACGGCCTGCGCCTGGCGCACGTCGGCATAAGCGCGCGTCACGTCGAGCAGCAACGTCTGTGACGCCAATTCGTAATCCGCTACGGCGCCGGCGATCTGCGCCCGCGCCGCGCGCGTCGACGCCACCACACGGCCCGATCCAAACAGCAGCTGCGAGACATTGGCCGAACTCGACCACGTTTCCGTGCGATCGCCCTCCAGCAACGGGTTGTCTGAATCGCGATCGCTCGCGCCCGCCGAGCCGGAAATGGAAATCTGCGGCAATGCCGCAGCCCACGCTTGCGGCAGCGCTTCGCGCGTTGCGTTCAAGCGTTGGCGTTGCGCAGCCAGAGTTGGGTTTGATTCCGAGGCCGCAACCATCGCTTCCGTCAGCGTGTCCGCAGCCGCCGGCCCAATCGCCATGCTCAGCGCCGCCAGCGAAACCATCAAAGTCCGCATGAGAACGTCTTCCTCATCTTCATTCCCGGCGCAGCGCTTCGATCGGGTCGAGCTGCGCCGCACGCCAGGCCGGGTAAGCGCCAAACAACACGCCCACCAAGCCGGAGAAGCCGATCGCCAACCCCGCATGCCAGGGTGAAATTACCAAGGGCAGTGTAAACAAAGAGGTCATTAACCAGGCGCCCAATACGCCTAAAATGAGACCTATGATCCCACCTGCGACCGAAAGCGTCACGGCTTCTAGTCCGAACTGACGCAGGATGTCGCCTTGACGGGCGCCAAGCGCTTTCCGCAAGCCAATCTCACGTGTCCGTTCAGTTACGCTGACGAGCATGATGTTCATGATGCCGATACCACCAACCAGAAGCGACACCGCCGAGATTCCCCCTAGAAGGTAGGTGAAGACCTGCGTCGTCTGCGCGGCAGTCTCCGTGATCGAACTCAGATTTTGCACCGTGAAATCGTCTTCGCCTTCGCGCGTACGGTGGCGTTGTCGCAAAAGCGTCTCGACCTCCTCCTGTAAAACGCTGAGCACGTCTTCGCTTTGCGCCTTCACCGAAATCTGACTGACGCTGTCGCCACGTCCGCGCCGCCCCGAAATGCGGCGTTTGACCGTGGTCAGCGGCGCGAGAACGATGTCATCCTGGTCGGCGCCGAACCCGGATTGCCCTTTCGACTCCAAAACGCCGATCACTTCAAACGTCCCGCCGTTCATACGCACGGTCTGCCCAACTGGATCGAGGTTCGGGAAGAGTTCGTTGGCCACGGTCGCGCCGAGAACAACGACCCGGCGCGCTTGACGCTCTTCGGACTCGTCGAACATGCGGCCCGAGGCAATTTCCCAATCGCGCGCTTCAAGATAGCTCGGCGTCACACCTTCGACTTGCGGATTCCAGTTCAAGCCATTCGCGATTACCTGCGCGCGTGCGCGTTGCGAAGGCGCCACGACCGCCACCCCTTCCAGCTGCGCGATGGCCGCGGCGTCGTCCAGGGTAAGCGTATCCCAACCCATGCCGCCCCCGGCTTGCGCGCGGACGCCGCCGCCGCTGCGCTGCGCGCCCGGCACGACGATCAGCAGGTTCGATCCCAGGCTTGCGATCGAGCGCTCCACTTGCGCCTGCGCGCCGGAGCCCAACGCCACCATGGCGACCACAGAAGCGACGCCAATGATGACGCCAAGCGCAGTGAGCGCCGAACGCAGCGGATTTGACCGCAGCGCCCGACTTGCGCTGGCGACAAGGTCAGACGTGCGCATCATGGCGCGCCTCCTGGCCACTCGTGCGATCCGCCACGATCTGCCCATCGCGCATTTCAATCGTACGCTTCGTGGCGGCCGCGACTTCGTGGTCGTGCGTGACGATCACGATCGTCGCCCCCTCGGCATTGAGTTCGCGAAACAACGCCATGATCTCGATACCGGTATTGGTGTCGAGCGCGCCTGTGGGTTCGTCCGCCAAGATCAACGACGGCTTACCCGCCAGTGCACGCGCGATCGCCACACGCTGCTGCTGGCCGCCCGAGAGCTGCGTCGGCATGTGGCCCATGCGCGAACCAAGCCCCACCCGCGTCAGCAATTCCATCGCCCGCTCACGCCGCTCCTTCGGCACGATGCCGCCATAGATCATCGGCAGCTCGACGTTCTCCAACGCCGTCAGCCGCGGCAGCAGATTGAAGCTCTGAAACACGAAGCCAATCGTCTGATTACGGAAGACAGCCAGGTCGTCATCGCTCATCGCGCCAATATCGTTGGCCGCAATCGTAATGCGTCCGCTCGTGGGCGTATCCAAGCCGCCGATAATGTTCATTAGCGTGGACTTGCCCGAACCTGACGGCCCGACAATGGCGCAATATTCGCCGCGCGCGATGGTAAAATTCACGCCGTCGAGCGCGTGCACCGTCTCATCGCCCATGCGATAGAGCTTCACCAGATCGCGCGCTTCGATCAGCGTGCTCATCACGTGCCCCGGATGCGGACGGCGCCGCCTGGAGGACCGCCCATCGCCCCGCCCTGCCGACGGCTCTCCCCTGGCGGACCGCCGCCGATGATCACTTCATCGCCTTCGCTCAAGCCGCCATGCAGCAGCGTGTTGGAATTGTCGGCGACGCCAATCTCGACAAGCACCGGCGCCGGCTGATTGTTGCGCAACACCCACACTATAGCCTGCTGACGCACCTCTTGGCGTGGCCCGCCACCAGCGCGCATTTGCGCAAGCAATTCCTGCTGTTGCGGCGTCAGCGTCGGCTCGATCTCGCGGATCACTTGCTCACGGATACGCCGCATTGCCGCGCGCCGATCGCCACCGGCTTCGCCGCGCGGCATCGACGCCATCGCGTTTTCAAACGCCGTTTGCGCCGCCGCGCGTTGTTGTTCGCTGAGCTGCAACGTGTCCGCGATTTGAGCGACGCCGCGCCCGCGCCCTTGAGCTTGCCCGCCTGACGGAGCGCCGCGTTGCTGCGCCTGCGCCTCGCCGCTATTGCCGCGACGTGGTCTATCCCCGCCGCCCATCAGGGCTTGCCCCTGCGCGACCAATTCCGCATCGGCAGGTCGGAAACGCAGCGCTGTGTTCGGCAACCGCAGTACATTCTCGCGCTGCTCCAGCACGATTTCGGCGTTCGCCGTCATGCCCGGCAACAATTGCCGTCCCGGATTGTCAGCCTCTACCACAACCGTATAGCTCACCACGCCAGATTCAGCCACGCCCTGTTGGCGCACTTGACTCACACGGCCTTCAAACTCGCGATCCGGGAACGCGTCGACCGTGAAGCGCACGCTCTGCCCTTCGCGCACATCGCCGATATCTGCTTCATCAACGGTGATATTCGCTTGCAGCCGCGACAAATCCTGCGCGATCACGAACAACGTCGCCGCCTGCAAGCTCGACGCCACAGGTTGGCCCACATTCACTTGACGATCCACGACAACGCCATCGATCGGCGAGCGGATCACGCTGCGATCCAAATCCGTGCGCGCCGTCGCCACTTGCGCCTGCGCCTGCGCCACCGCCGCGCGCGCCGTGTCCCGCGCCGCGCGCTGTTGCGACATCAATTGCTCGGAGGCAAAGCCGCGCTGCTGCAACAGTACGTAGCGCTGATAATCCGATTCCGCGACCGCGAGTTGCGCCTGCTGCTGCGCCAACGTCGCTTGCGCCTGCACGATGCGTTGCTGGAAGGGCGTCGGATCAAGCCGCGCCAGCACTTGGCCCGCGCGCACCTGGCTGTTGAAATCCACCAACACTTCCGTCACCGGACCCGATACTGTCGAGCCCACATTCGCCGACACCAAAGGCTGCAGCGTGCCCGTTGCGCTCACCACACGCGTGATGGCGCCGCTCGTCACTTCGGCCGTGCGATAGGGATCTTCATTGCGCTCGCCGCCAAGTACGTTCCAGGCAAGGAGCGCCGCAACGACGAGGCCGCCTGCGACCCACAGCGCCCGCCCCCGCAAGAAGCCCGGGCGTTTCGCCCAAAGCTCTTGAACTTTCTGCTTCACGTCCGCGAACATAACGTCCTCTGATCTGACGGGTTCTGTCGGCGCGGCAAGGCGCCTCCCCAAATACGGCGCCTTCACAAAATTTGACGCGGCCGGACGTGAGCCTATCGCCCGGCCGCGTCTGCCGGCGCTTTAGTCTCGTCCGCGGTGGGGCGGACGGGCGGCCTGTGCCTCGGCTTGGGTCACGCGCCCATCGGAATTGGCGTCGAGACGTTGGAACATGGACGCGCCCATCGCGTCGAATTCGGCGCGCGAGATTTGACGATCATCGTTCGCATCAAAATCGGGGCGATCTGCTCGGTCTCCCCTTGAGCCGCGTTCGCCTCGTTCGGGATGCTGCGGGCGCTCTGAGGCATGGATTACGCCGTCGCCGTTGGCGTCCAGGCGGGTGAAGTGCTCAAGCGGACGGGCGAGGAACTCGTCACGCGTGATATTGCCGTCGTTGTTGGCGTCGGCGCTGGCTAGATGGTGCATGCCGCCGCCGCGGCCATGGCGGGCGCCGCGATGTTCGCGACCCGCGCGCATTTCTTCGCGCGTCAATTGACCATCGCCGTTCGCGTCGCGCC